>CAIXCY010000210.1 GCA_903918045.1 uncultured Bacteroidia bacterium | reverse complement strand
CCCCCACCCCCTTACTTATAAAAATTCCTAAAATGTCATTGCGAGGCACTCCAAAATAATCTTTCAGTTTAATCTTAAACCCTTGAGTGCCGAAGCAATCTTTACGACAATAAATTATTCCTATTACTTATAATCAATTTTCAGATTCGGAGGATTGAATATTATTCTTCCTCTTAATAAATAAGGTAATAAGGTTGGTTTTAATTGTCTGATTCTACCACTAAGGTTAAAAATATAAGTTTCTGTATTAGCTGTTTGGTAATAGATAGAGGCCAACTAATTGACATAGAGGCTTATAATCACAAAATATTTGATCCTCTACTCTACCTGATGCCCCTGATGTGTTCCGCGGTCCCTGTGCCTAAAGATTTTCTTCTTAGTCAGTACACCTCCTGTTTTGGAGCGATCCTGGGTTCTGCCTGACGGTCTTTTGCCAAAATGTCTTGAGCCTGCCGGATCATAGGTTGGTGCTTCACTAAATTCAGGAGGAAGCGGAATCTTGATGATCTCGCGTTCGATTAAATCCTCTATCCGTTTGAAATTGTGCTGGTCGAGGTCAGATATCAGCGTTATTGCAAGGCCGGAACTGGCTGCACGTGCCGTTCTCCCGATTCGGTGGACATAATCTTCAGGATCGCGTGGAACATCATAGTTCATCACCAGATCGATCCCGTCAATATCGATTCCCCTCGCCACAATATCTGTGGCTACCAGTACCTGGGTTTCGCGGTTCTTGAACCTTAACATCACCTCTTCACGCTCTTTTTGTTCAAGATCGGAGAGCATCCCGTCAGCTTTAAAGCCCATCCTTCTCAATTCGCGGACAAGTCCGTTTACATTGATCTTACGCGAAGTGAATATAAGGACACTCTTGTAGTCGGTTTTCCCTTTTAATAATGCTTTTACAAGAGCAACTTTTTGATTTTCATAAACCATATAGGCTGCCTGGATAATATTTTCAGCCGGCTTAGAAATGGCAATGTTGATACTCTCCGGATGATGGAGGATCCCCTCTGCAAGTTTTCGGATTTTTGGCGGCATTGTAGCCGAGAACATCAGGGTTTGACGGTTAACCGGAAGTTCGCGGACAATACGCATAATATCGTCAAAGAAACCCATGTCAAGCATTCGGTCTGCCTCATCCAGGATCAGGTGTTTAATGGTGCTGAAATCTGAATATTTCAGGTTAATATGGGACAATAATCTTCCAGGTGTTGCGACAATAATATCGGCGCCCTGAACTAATGCCGCTTTTTGCTGGTCAAACGCTGCGCCTTCGCCCCCTCCGTAAACTGCCAGCGAAGTGGCTCCCGAGAAGTAGGAAAAGCCTTCGATTTGTTGATCGATCTGGAGTACAAGTTCACGTGTTGGCGCAATAATTAAGGTGTTTATTCCTTGTCCCGGGTTTAGTGCAATACGGTTTAATACAGGCAACAAATAAGCTGCAGTTTTTCCGGTACCTGTCTGCGCACAGGCAATCAGGTCTTTCCCGTTCCAGATCACCGGCATAGCCAGTTCCTGAACAGGAGTACATTCCTCAAAGCCCATGGATTCGAGACCGTCCAGGATTTCGGGATCAAAATCAAACTCTCTAAATTTCAATTTACTATTGGTTTAAATGAAAATCATTTTCTATTCAACATACAAAACTAATCCTTTGAGGTATTCACCTTCGGGATGATAGATATTTATCGGGTGATCGCCAGGCTGCGATAGCTGATGTAAAATCCTGACATTTCGCTTTGAAATAGCTGCCGCAGAAAACACCGCTTCGCGGAAATTTGTCTTTGTCACAACCTGTGAACAGGAGAACGTAAACAAAACTCCACCGGGGCGAATCTGTTGAAATGCCCTGGTATTTAATCTTTTATAGCCCTGCAATGCCTGTCCGAGCACATTTTTATGCTTCGCAAACGCAGGGGGATCAAGAATGATCAAATCGTATTTATCGTTGATATCCTTCATGAAATCGAAGGCATCTGCGATAAAAGCCTCATGCCGTTTATCGTCGGGAAAGTTAAGCGCTACGTTTTCATTGGTCAGCTCAATAGCTCTGGCCGAGGAGTCGACTGAATGAACCAGATTGGCGCCTCCCTGCATTGCAGAAAATGAAAATCCGCCAGTATAACTGAACATATTAAGAACATCTTTTCCGAAGGAATATTCGCTTAATAGTTTCCTGTTCTCACGCTGGTCGACAAAGAATCCGGTTTTCTGTCCCTCTTCCCAATCGACAATAAAATGAAGTCCATCTTCCATGACTTCACTTGTGGTTTTCGAACCAAGCAAATATCCGTCAACAGGCTCTACCGCTGCTTTGAACGGGAGTGTTTTTGCGCTTTTATCGTAAACGGCATTCAGCTTATCACCAAGAACGATCTTCATCGCTTCGGCCAGAAGGTCTCTGATTAGCCACATTCCCACGGTATGGGCCTGTAAGACGGCTGTTCCATTATAGAAATCAACAATAAGCCCGGGCATTCCATCCCCTTCACCATGAACCAGCCTGAAAACATTTGTTCCTTTCCGCGATGTGAGTCCTATCTTCTCACGAAGGTTATAGGCTGAATGAAATTTATTGCACCAGAAGGTTAAATCGGGATCAACATCCTGGAAGGAGAATATTCTGACAGCTATTGAACCAATTGCACTATGGCCGAAACCTAAGAAACGGTCATCGCTGGCATGGACAATAACAGCATCTCCCTCTTCAACAGCCCCTTCGATGCGGTCGATGGCTCCTGAAAAGACCCAGGGATGAAACCGGAGGATCGACTCTTCCTTCCCTTTTTTTAATACAACTTTGCTAAATTTTGACATTCTATCGATAAAATACTTTTGTAAAGTCACAATTTAATTAATCTTCCTCTACGCCCTCTACAACCTCTGTTTCGATTACAACCTGTTGTTTAGGAGTAATCAACAGTTGTTTATAGATATCACAGGCAACCCAGGCATCGGTAGCGCCATAAATCAACTGTTGTTCGGTTAATTCATCTGCATCCCAGTTTGTGAGTCGCTGTGATTTAGATATTTTAAAGCCCAATACGATGGCAGAGAGTTTTTTCAGACTGAAATTTTCGATTCCATAATCCTTAACAAGATCCTGCAATTCAATGAACCCGGAAGCTTTGAAGGGCACAATCCGTTGTAATATTTTAATATCATCCCTTATTGCAGCCCCGACCTTTAGGATGTTGGGTGAGGTGAGTATTTTTATGAGCCCTGCAGGAAGGCCAATTTTATTGATTCTGAATAGAAAAGCCTGGTCTGAGGTTGCCAATTGAAGCAACGACACCGGAAATACCTGCCCTTTTTTAAAGGCTGGACGGGTCTCTGTGTCAAAACCTATTATTACCTGGTTATTCAGGTATTTTAAGGCTTTGTCCAGATCTTCAGGCTGTTCAATAAGATGAATAACCCCTTCAAATGAAGAGAGTGGCAATTCAGCCAGTTCGTCGTTGGAAATACTTTTCCTCATTTTGTTTAACCCCTGTAACTTATAATGGTTGTTTGGTTTTGCAGGTAAAATTGCTTCACCTTTTTATTCTAAATTTATTCCGATGGAATTTCTGTTTCTTCCAGGTCTGAAGTTCCGTAGACCAGATTGTGTAAAGCCCTAAGCCCGTTAACAAGGCGCTGGCCCCAGTATTGTTCGAAATTATTTCTGCATTCCCAGAGCGCATCATTCATAACTTCAAGTGTTCCAATACGGTAGGATAAAATGAAATCTTTTAAATCCTGGTATATATCCGCGATGTTTTCTGAAATACTTGCCTCAATAGGCTCTGCACTATATTGCATCGAGGCATCAAAAACTTCATGATACGCATCAAATTGACCCAGTTTTTCCTGCAGTTTCTGTAGAATAAAGTTATAATCTTCCTCGCTGACAAATTTTTCAGGCAGTTCCTCAGACATTTCGATATCCGGAACTGGCAGTAAGAGCGCCTTCAGGTATAGAAGCGGAAATAATTTCTGTACACGGGTGATAAAACTCTTTCGCTGAAACTGATCAACAGCCTCAATAAAAGAACAATACTCATTGGCAACCGTAGCAAATTCGATAACGTTCTTCGAATATACCACCTCTGAAAATGGTTCTTTACTCATTAATAACACTTTTGACTTGACAAATACCCCGCAAAGGTAATCAAAATCCTGATAACGATAGGTATTCAGCCGATTATTGACCTTTTGAATGCCATGATAACATGCCATTTGAAGCGGCTTTGAGAATTCCGTTATCGAGTAACCATCTGGAAACTTTAAGAATGGTGGGTTCCGGCTCCCGGATCAATTTGATTAAATTTTCGATTGAACATTTTTCCCGCTGCAAAACGTCGCAGATTTTATCCGATATCCGATTAAAATCTGCAAAGCTGATGCCGGATGCATGATCACCCGTACATACATCACATGAGCCACACGATTCGGAACGAAATTGTCCAAAATAATTCAGCAATGTTACACTTCTGCAAGACTGATTATTTGATGCATAATCGATTACAGCATCAACCTGTGTCTGGTATTTGACTTTTCGATATTGGTAATTTTCGGGAGTTATATGGATCCGGGCTGTGTCAATCCGCTCTGTTTCAAATACAATCACCGGAGTTTTCTTTGCCGGAATATACTCTATAATTTTTTGTTGTGCCAGGAGTTTAAGCTTTTCGTAAATTTGTTCTCCTGTGTTATTCAGTCGCCTTGAGAGTAATGCCTCATCAATATTAATAAAATCGGTAAAAACTCCGGTATAAGATCGCAGAATTAACTTAATAAAGGTATCCAGCTCTCCGTTTTTCAATTGAATTTTGTATAAGTCGTCCCTCTTTACGATAAACATAATCCGCGAATAGTTGTCTACGTTTTCTACATACGAAACGTATCCTTGTCTCTCGAGAAGTTTCAGACTATGATAGACAGCATTAACCTGAAATTCAAAACGCCTGGAAAAATCTTCGATACGGAAACTGAAAATGCCACCCTTTCCACTACCAATGGCGATCATCAGGAAATTGGCAATAGAATTATACACCGAACGAATCATCTCCATTGGAGGAAAGCTGTCGGTGACCATTTTATGCAATCTCCGTTTGTCTGTGCTGTTGTAAAGCAATACGGCCACCGATTTTAGTCCGTCGCGCCCGGCACGCCCCGCTTCCTGAAAATAGGCTTCCAGCGAATCAGGAAGGTCCAGATGGATCACAAACCGCACATCGGGTTTATCAATCCCCATTCCGAAAGCATTTGTAGAAACGATGACCCGACAATCACCGCTCATCCACCGATCCTGTTTTTGACTTCGGACATCAGTGGCAAGCCCTGCATGGTAAAAATCTGCTGCAATGTTTTGGGATTGCAGCAATAATGCTATCTCCTTGGTTTTCTTTCGGTTTCTTACATATACAATGCCTGTTCCTTTGGCCTTTTTTATCGTATTTGTCAAATAACCCATCTTATCCTCCTTATCCCGAACAATATAGATCAGGTTATCGCGCCGGAAACTTTTTTGAAGTACATTCTTCTTACTGAACACTAATTTTTCCTGAATATCTTCAACGACCTTTTCGGTAGCAGTTGCAGTTAAAGCAAGAACCGGTACATTCGGGAATAATTGACGCAGTTCACAGATTTTTAAATAGGAGGGTCTGAAATCATAACCCCATTGCGAAATACAGTGTGCCTCGTCAACTGTAATTAAATTCAATTTCATACGAATCAGATATTCCCTGAACTTCTCCGAGGCTATCCGTTCAGGTGAGATGTACAAAAATTTGTACTCGCCATAAACCGCATTATTCAATGCTATATCAATTTCGCGCGGTGACATTCCGGAATAGATTGCAAGCGCCTTAATATTCCGGGATCTAAGGTTTTCCACCTGATCTTTGATCAATGCAATCAGTGGGGTTACAACAAGGCAGATCCCCTCTGCTGCTAACGAATAGACCTGGAATGTAATTGATTTACCTCCGCCGGTAGGCATTAGCGCAAGCGTGTCGTGCTGATTTGCGACAGATTGGATAATTTCCTCCTGAAGGGGGCGAAACTCATCATAACCCCAGTATTGTTTTAAAAGTTGGTGAAATTGATCCATCGTTAGACCTTTGTCTTTGCTCTGATTAATATTTACTCTGTAAAGTTATTCTAAATCAATAAATAATTTGGTTCAAAATTCAAGCCAAATCAATTTGTTATTTTATGGTTCTATCGAATTTTGTGTTTGATATTTTTAATTGTAAATTTACAACTAGAGACCTTTGGCATTTCGCAATATAGAGATTGATAAGGTTATACTTCAGATGTTTCACTAATTTGTAAAAGAAATCATGCCAACCATTCCACTTACCGATCCTTTAAGGATAGAATATGAGAATCTGTTTAATTCATGTCTCCTTCGGCCGGAGCGTATTTCTGCAATTGAAGGGCTTATTAACGGCCTCATCGCGAATAAGGAACGCTATCAGACTGTGAGTGAGATTCAGGGTGTTCCATGGAGTTTTATTGCCGTGATTCATAATATGGAGGCAAGTCAGAATTTTACGAAACATCTGCACAATGGAGATCCACTTTCTGCCCGAACCGTTCAGGTTCCAGCCGGACGGCCTAAAAAAGGAAATCCTCCGTTCACCTGGGAGGAGAGTGCCTGTGATGCCCTCGCGATTAAGGGGCTTAGCGCCCAAAATGACTGGAGCCTGGCAGGAACCCTTTACCAGTTGGAACGTTATAATGGTTTTGGCTACCGCCTTTATCATCCGCATGTTTTAACACCCTATCTTTGGAGCTATTCAAACCTTTACACGAGCGGTAAATATGTTTCTGATGGAACCTGGTCTGATACAGCCCCATCAAAACAATGCGGTTCGGCAGTTCTGCTTCGGCGAATGGCAGAATCGGGTGCCGTAGAATTCCCTGACCAACCTGCTCCAAAACCTGAAGCCACTCCGCTTGTCGTAGCTTACTCGCTTTCAAAATCGACGGACCCTTCAGTCGTTACCCGTACACAGGAGCTTCAAAATTGGCTTAATACATTTCCGGGAATCTTTATTAAGCCCGATGGTGTTCCTGGCAACAGGACATCCGAAGCATACAAAAAGGTTGTCGGGACTTATCTTCTTGGCGATCCAAGAGGTTAGCCGCCAGTTTAAATCGAAAACTTAAAGGAAGTTAGTTTGACTGATTTGAATACCATTCTGAAAAGCAAATACAAGGATCTGTATTATTCCAAAAAAGTTGACAAAAGAAAGAGATTTGGATACTAAAATACCGCTTTCAATTCTTATATTTGTGTAGCTTAGTCTCACTCTAAAACCTTATGCCATGTCATTTATTTCCGATAAGATTGTCCTCGAAGGTCTCACTTTCGATGATGTGTTATTAATTCCGGGTTATTCTGAGGTACTTCCACGGGAGGTCAGTTTGTCCACGATGTTTTCGCGGAACATCCGGCTTAATACTCCAATTATTTCTGCTGCAATGGATACAGTAACTGAATCGAAGATGGCCATTGCTATGGCCCGTGAAGGTGGGATAGGGGTGATTCATAAGAATATGTCGATCGAGGAACAAGTTCGTCAGGTTACCATTGTCAAACGTGCAGAGACAGGGATGATCATCGATCCGATTACCATTTCCAGGCATAAGGTGGTAGCCGATGCTCTAAAACTTATGGAGACCTTTAAAATCGGAGGAATACCTGTAATTGATCAGGAGAAACATCTGGTCGGGATCATCACTAACCGTGACCTTCGTTTTGAGACGAATCTTTCACGACCGATATCAGAGGTGATGACCTCCGGAAACCTCATAACTGCGGAGGTGGGAACAACACTCGAAAAAGCAACCGAAATATTTAAAAACCATAAAATTGAGAAGCTCCCTGTTGTCGATAAGGATAATAAGCTTGTAGGGTTGGTTACTTATAAAGATATCACAAAAGCTAAAGATAAGCCGCTGGCAAGTAAGGATAATAAAGGGCGATTAAGAGTAGCAGCAGCGGTAGGCATTGGGAAGGATACTTTGGAGCGTATGGAGGCTCTGATTAAGGCGCAGGTAGATGCCATCGTTATTGACACAGCACATGCCCACACCAAAGGGGTACTCGAGCTGCTGAAGCGAGCAAGGAATAGTTATCCGGAGACCGATTTTATTGTTGGGAATATTGCTACAGCGGAGGCGGCCTCTGAACTTGTATTTGCAGGAGCTGATGCGGTAAAAGTGGGTATTGGACCCGGATCAATTTGTACAACCCGGATTATAGCCGGGGTAGGAATGCCTCAATTATCGGCGATTTACAATGTTGCTAAGGCATTACGAAATAGTGGAGTGCCAATTATTGCAGACGGGGGTCTCCGTTATTCGGGAGATATCGTGAAGGCGCTGGCTGCAGGCGCCCAAAGTATTATGGCGGGATCACTTTTCGCCGGAGTGGAGGAAGCACCCGGAGAGACCATTATTTTCCAGGGGCGAAAATACAAATCTTACCGGGGAATGGGCTCTGTGGAGGCAATGCAACAAGGTTCGAAAGATCGCTATTTCCAGGATATGGAGGATGATATCCGGAAATTGGTTCCCGAAGGTATTGTTGGAAGAGTTCCTTTTAAGGGGACTTTATATGAAGTGGTTTACCAGTTAACCGGTGGACTACGCGCAGGGATGGGCTACTGCGGAGCCCCTACAATCGAAAAGCTTCACGAAGCAAAATTTGTACGGATCACCAATGCCGGAATCGTGGAGGGGCATCCCCATGATGTAACTATAACCAGTGAATCTCCAAATTATTCAAGAGAATAGTTGTGATTTTGAACTTTTATTCTGTGTTTTTTTATTTGGACATTTCCCCGAAGGGTTCAGGTTTCACCGGCATTCCTGATTTTCGCAAAGGATTATCTTTTTCTCAGGAATTTAAGGTAAATTTGCCCGCTATTACAACCAATAGTCATCCTTTTCCATCTTAAATGAAAAAAGTTTTTGGATAGGCTGTTGTAAGGGAAAACGATTTAACATTAAATGAGGCAGTATTTATATTTTAGTGTATTAGTTTCTAGTTTGTTATTCGGGTGCGGCCATTTTCGTGGCACGTCTCCGGGTGATTTTGTAATTGCCAAAGTTGGAGATAAAACATTATTAAGAAAGGAACTCTCCTCCTCCCTTCCCAGCGGAATTACCAAACCAGATAGTATAAGCCAGGCTAAATTTTATATTCAACGGTGGATCAGGCAAGAGTTAATGCTTAAGATGGCCGAGGAAAACCTTGCTGATGAACAAAAAGATGTTCAACGGGAATTGGATGAATACCGAACCTCACTGATTATTCACAGGTATCAACAACAGCTTATAAATCAAAAGCTTGACACTGCTATTGCCGCGGGTGATATTCTTAATTTTTATAATTCTCATCCCGAAAAGTTCACCCTCGATCAGAATATTGTTAAAGCAATCTACCTTGAGGTGCCAAAAAAAGAGGCAAAACTTGACCAGCTCAAGCACTGGATGACCGCCTCTGATGATAAATCACGCATGGATCTTGAGAAATTCAGTTTTCAATATGCAACTAAATTCGATTATTTTAATGAGGAATGGATCGACTTCAGCCAAATAAGATCGCGAATGCCGGTAAGTTTTGCCACACCTGATGTTATCCTGAAGAGAAACAGTTTTATTGAATCGACCGATGAGAACAAGTATTACCTTGCAGCCATTAAAGATTACAGGTTAATTGGAGATAAAGCCCCTTTTGAATTTGTAAAAGATCGTATTGCCAGTTTAATTCTCAATACCCGAAAAATAGAGTTCATCGAAGAACTTCAGAAAAATATTTTCCAAAAAGCGAAAAGCACCAATCAATTTAAAATAAACGACTGATATTAAGATATAAAATATGCTTAGAAACGTAATTAAAAGTGTCCTTTTGCTAGGGACTATTGTTTTGGGACCAAAGATGTCGGTTGGACAGGATAAAGTAATTGACCAGATTTTGGCCGTGGTGGGAAGTAATCCGATTCTTAAATCGGATATTGAAACTACCGCGATTAATAACCAGGCACAAGGAATCAGTGTTGCCGGTGATTCCAAATGTGTAATTCTGGAACAGCTTCTGGAGCAGAAACTTCTTCTTGCCGAGGCAGAACTCGATACCCTGATCGTTGTTAGTGATAACCAGATCAATCAGCAAATGGACCGACGGATGAATTATTTTATTGAACATATTGGCTCGGAAAAAGAGGTTGAGAAATATTTCAGTAAACCGATCGTTCAACTTAAGGCTGAAATGAGCGAAACCATCAAAGAGCAGCTGAAAACTGAACAGATGCAGGCTAAAATTATCAGTAAAGTGACCGTTACCCCTTCGGAGGTTAGGCAGTATTTCAGACAATTATCCTCCAAAGAGATCCCTGAAATTGGTTCAGAGCTTGAGTATGCCCAGATTACCATGTTGCCTGCAATAACTGAGAAACAAGATCTTGAGGTAAAAGCCAAATTGCGTGATTTTAAAAAGCGAATTGATAACGGGGATAATTTTGCGACCCTTGCTATAATGTATTCTGAGGATCCCGGATCGGCTAAATATGGTGGAGAAATGGATTATGTAGGGAGGGCAATGCTCGATCCAACCTTTGCAACTGAGGCATTTAACCTCAAACCAAACCAGATTTCAAAGGTGGTAAGGAGTGAATTTGGGTATCATATTATCCAATTAATTGACAGAAAAGGGGAAAAGATAAAATGCCGCCATATCTTGCTCCGCCCCAAAATTGATCCCAAGGAACTTGAAATTGCAAAAAACCGGATCGATAGTATCGCCGATTTTGTACGCAAAGGAAAAATTGCCTGGGAACAAGCCTCATACCTTTATTCATCGGATAAAAACACGCGGAATAATGGCGGTTTGGTGACCTCACAACGTACCGGCTCCTCAAAGTTTGAGTTACCTGACCTTGATCCGGATGTGAGTAAGGAGATTGTTAAGATGAATATCGGTGAGACCTCCCGTCCTTTCCTGACTCTTGATGACAAACAACGTGAGGTTTATAAGGTTATCAAACTGAATAATAAAACCAAATCTCATAAAGCCAACCTTCAGGAAGATTATCAAAAAATCAGCGAGATGTTTCTCGCCAAGAAGAAGGAGGATATTTACCGTAAATGGATTGCCAAACAACAGGCAAAAACCTATATCCATGTCGATGATTCATACGCCAACTGTAATTTCAAGCTGAAATCGTGGAAAAAGTAGCTCGTTGAGTTCGAATAAACTTTTATCATGAGATAATATGAGTCAATCCCGGAAATCTGCCTTTTTCCAGTTAATCTTTTTGGTGGCCCTGGTTTCAGTATTTATTCAGGCGATTCAACCCCAGCAAGAGGGGAAAAAGAAAAGGGTCGAAATTGAGAATGCCGATTTGTATACTTACGACGCTGCAATTAAGGCCAATGCCCAGCGGCTTATCGGAAATGTGAGGTTCAGGCATAATCAGGCCTTAATGTTTTGTGACAGCGCTTACTCCTATACTGACAGTAACCGGTTTGATGCCTTTGGTAATGTGCATATTATACAGGGTGACACCTTGCACCTCTATGGCGATAAAATGTTCTACGATGGGAATACAAGGTTGGCCAGGTTTGTTAGCCACGTGAAAATGGTGGATAAATCTATTACGCTAACCACCGAAGCGATGGATTTTGATCTCAGTACAAATATTGGATATTACAACAACCATGGAAAGATTGTAGATACAACCAATGTCTTAACAAGCATTATTGGCAGGTATTATTCCAATGATAACCTCCTTTTCTTTAAAGATTCAGTGGTATTGGTCAACAAAGACTTTATTTTGCGTGCCGATACCTTGAAATATAATAGTCAGACAGAACGTGCATTTATCGTTGGCCCAACAACGATCAGGGGTACTAAAAAGGATGGAGTACTTTATTCTGAGAATGGGTGGTACGACACCCGGAAAAATCTCGCCGAGCTTTACAAGAAATCGAAAATTACCACAAAAGCGCAGATCCTTGAAGGAGATACCCTGTTTTACGACAGAGCCACCGGAAATGGACGGGGGCGTCATCGGGTAACGCTCACTGATACTACCAACAAAGTGGTTATAAAAGGAAAGTTTGGCATCTATAACGAAACAACAAAAATGGCGTTTGTCACCGATTCTGCGATGTTTATACAATATGGCAAGAAGGATACGATGTATATGCATGCCGATACCCTGAGAACAAAACCAGATACTTCAGATGTCAAACATAAAGATGGGAAATTCTTTATGGCTTACCGGAACGTGAGGTTTCACAAACCCGATCTTCAGGGTAAATGCGATTCATTGGGTTACCGGATGGTAGACTCAACCATGCTGATGTTCTAC
Source organism: uncultured Bacteroidia bacterium (assembly GCA_903918045.1). Lineage (GTDB taxonomy): Bacteria > Bacteroidota > Bacteroidia > Bacteroidales > Prolixibacteraceae > JAAFHB01. The sequence continues at coordinate 66,685 of CAIXCY010000210.1, read as the reverse complement.
GATCCATTAGTCTGGTCTGGTAAAAATCAGATGTCTGCCGAGAAAATTCAGTTTGTTTCAAAAACTCCCGATCCTAGTCTGGCCCACCTTGAAACCAATGCCTTCATTGTAATGTCGGAGGACAGTATCCGGTTTAACCAGATTTCCGGAAAGGTTATCATCGGGCAGATCTTTAATAATAAACTTCGGATTGCGGATGTAAATGGGAATGCCCAGACGCTTTACTATTTAAAGGATAAGGAGAAATATTCAGGAATGAACCGCTTGCTGAGCAGTAAAATAAAATTGCATCTTACCGATAATCATATCGATAGTATCAGGTTTTATCCAAAACCTGAAGGGAAGACAATTCCAATTAAAGAGTTGACGGAGGAAGATAAACAATTAGACGGGTTTGTGTGGCGCGAAAAGGAGCGGCCTTTGAATGCAAAGGATCTTTATCCTATTGAAGATAAGCGCAAAAAAAATGCAGGATCTGTTAGGAAACCTGCATCAAAAAATTAATTTAGACGCTTTAATATTCGTCTTCATTAAAAAAGAAATCGTCTTTACTGGGGTAATCAGGCCAGATATCTTCGATTGATTCATAGATTTCGCCCTCATCTTCCATCTCCTGTAAGTTTTCGATAACTTCCAATGGCGCGCCCGATCGAATGGCAAAATCGATCAACTCATCTTTGGTTGCAGGCCAGGGCGCATCTTCCAGTTTCGAAGCCAATTCTAATGTCCAATACATATGATTTGTTTAAAATTAAGTATGCTTTTCTCAGAGCGCGATTTTAATACTATTTTTTTAAAAATAAAAGCACAAACTATTATTTTTTATGATTTCCATGGTATTTCTTCGATGCCTGTATCCCGGGCCACTTTTCGGGAGAGGACGTAGAGATAATCCGAGAGGCGATTTATATACCTGAGTACATCGGAAGGGACTGAAATTTCGGCAGATAGCTGGTAAGTTCTTCGCTCGGCCCGTCTGCAAACTGTCCTTGCAATATGGCAGTACGAAACCGCATTATTGCCCCCGGGAAGGAGGAAATTGGTTAACGGTGGGAGAGTATCAAGTATTTGATCCATTTTCTTCTCCAGAAATGAGATATTATCTTCGCAACATTCCCATTTGGTTCCATTTTCAACCTTCGCAGTATCGGTGGCAAGTTGTGCTCCGATAATAAAAAGATTTTTTTGAATCTCTATCAAATCTGAAATATCCTCCTGACTGATCTCCTGGGAACGGACAAGTCCAATCCACGAATTTAATTCATCTATTGTACCGTAAGCTTCGAGACGCAGATCAAATTTCTTAACGCGTGTACCACCAATTAGTCCGGTAGTGCCATCATCGCCTGTGCGGGTGTAAACACGCATTGTTTATTATTTAAAAGTTAATAAATGGGGTTGTCATTTTTATGATCTGTCTCTACCTGTCCATCCTTAAGCTTGATAATCCGATGGGCATGCAGAGCGATATCTTCTTCATGAGTAACCAGTATAATTGTATTTCCTGCTGCATGAATAGCAGCAAAAAGTTTCATAATCTCCTCTGATGTTTTGGAATCGAGATTTCCTGTTGGCTCATCAGCTAAAAGTATGGAAGGGGTATTTACAAGTGCCCTTGCAACGGCAACCCGCTGACGCTGACCTCCTGAGAGTTCGTTGGGACGATGCTCCATTCTGTCGCTTAGCCCTACACTGTTTAGTTTTTCAGTAGCCAGTTCAATCCGTTTCTCCTTGATAACTCCGGCATAAATAAGCGGAAGCATCACGTTTTCGAGAGCCGAATAGCGGGGCAAAAGGTTGAATGTCTGAAATACAAATCCAATCTCTGTATTCCTTATTTCAGCAAGCCGGTCATCATCCAGTTTGCTTACATCTTTCTCATTGAGGGTGTAGTTTCCAGATGTGGGGGTGTCAAGACAACCAATAATATTCATCAGCGTTGATTTGCCTGAACCAGAGGCCCCCATAATTGCCACATATTCACCCTTGAAAATATCAAGCGACACCGAACGCAATGCCAATACAGCCTGTGTTCCTACCTGGTAGTTTTTGACGATGTTCCGTAACTTGATTAATTTTTCCATTTTCTCTTTTTTGCCTTGACAAATTTACATAAAATGATTCTGATAAACACCTCGTTAATCGGCAAATGAAAAGTGCCTAAATTTTCTGTTTCTCCGGTTCCGAAGTTAAAATCCGATCCTTCTCCCTAAGTCCACTCTTAATGATGATTACCTTATCATTTTTCTCCCCTGTAACCACTCTTTTTTTTGTGATTTTCCCAGATTCACTGAGGTAAACAAACTGGCTGCCGGTTTCTGTAAAGAGGCATTGCAGGGGAATTACCAGTACATTAGCCTTTCTTCCAAGTATAATCTCATTACTTGTTGTCATTGAAGGCTTCAGCTTGCTGATATCACCCGCTAAACGGATATATAATTTAAACACATTAGAGTCATAACCAGTCATATCCTGCCCAATGTTCGAAATCTTCGCCACTGAACCAAGGATTTCTTTATTCTTCAAGGCATCTATTCGGACTCTGACACTGTCGCCAACATGGATCTTTGAAATGTAAATTTCTTCAGCATAAGTTTCCGATACTAAACTTTTCAGATCAGGTAACGTGGCTATGGCAGGGTCCCAAAGATTGACATAATCATCAATCTTTGTTTTTCTTCCACCCCACTTACGGGCATAAATGACCATCCCATCACTGGGTGCGGTGATTCGTATGGCAACTAAAGACTGCTGATATTTTTCGTCCATTGCTTTGTATTCAAGGTATTGCCGCTCTTTTCTTGAACATCTGATCCTAAATTCATTTTGCTGCATCCTGTAACTGCGCCTTTTCGAATCCAACAACCGGGCAGTCCGATCATACGAGATTTGTGTCATCCGCAGATTTGCCGGAGAATCGTAAACTGATTGCTCGACATCTATCTTCTTATATTTCAGATCAAATTCAAGTTGCTCCAGATCATCCCGACTGGTGCTTAAAGTAACCGCTGAGTCAAGTTTTGAATCATTAAAGGCAGCGGTTGCCTTCTGTAACGCCTCGGTATTTTGTTGGGTGAGCTGTTTTATTCTCCCCTCATCCAATAGTGCCACATATTCCCCTTTTTTAACGATGGTACCTTCAGGCACAAGATCTTTGATTTGCAATTGATAAATACTTAGATTCCTGTCGCCAAGAATATCAGGAAAATTGATCAAAACGGCTCGCTCACTCTGCATCTCCCCCTTGCAGGTGATAACAGATTCGAAATAATCCCTTTTGACTACATAAATATTGGAAGAGCGTTGCAATTTTAAAAAGGCCACAATGGCAATAACCAGAATCAGTGTACATCCTAATATAACCAGCCTCGATTTTTCCTTTAAATATTTAATCAATTTCATTCTGTAGGAATTTTGTCAAAATCAATGGTGAGATCACTCCGTTTTTCAAAATCAAAAAGAGTTAACTGTCTTATCGTAAAATAGTTATTCCAGTATTTTCGGAGTGAGGCGATATAAGCCCGGCGTGCAGTCTCTACATCGTTTCTAGCCAGATTCAGCTTGGTAACATCTAATTTGCCAATTTTAAAGCGTCGCATGGTGACATTGTATCCCATTCTGGCAATGGTATCGGCTCTGGCCGAATTCAATACCTGATCGGATTGTAAATTGAATTCCATCACATTCATCAAAACAGATTGCTGAAAATCAATAAGTTCCTGTTTAATGCTGCTTCTTACAACCTCCCTGTTTGACTTCGCCATAAGGATTGCTCCCTTCCTTCTTCCCCAATCAAGAATTGGAATCGATAATCCTATTATACCTAAATTCTGGAATTTATTGGGGTTCTGGTATGCACTCGAAAGTACAGTTGCTTTCTGGTTTATTCCGGCAGAAGCACTGATATCTACACTTAGACCATTCTGTGCCCTTGTCTGGGCCACTTTGTTATCTTCGTCCAGTAGTCGCTGCTTCTCTGAAAGCATGTTCGGGTTATTCTCAAGCGCCTTTTGAATAGCTTCATCAACATTGACCTGAAGGGTTGAAACTGTCGACGGCAGAACACATTCAACGACCGTACCCTTGTCAAGAGCAAGATATGAATTGAGATCGGCTCTCGACCTGACTAACCCCTGGTTTGCACGGGTTACCGCAAGTTTAGCATTCATCTGGGTCAGTTCAAGATTCAGTAATTCATCCTGAGTAACCGTTCCCACCTGGTACCGCCCCTTGCCCAGTTGAAATAGGGTATCGGCATTTGCTAAATTGGTGAGTGAAATATTTATCTCAATTTGTGCATCTATCATGGCAAAAAATTTATTCGTAGCTGTCAGGGCAATGTTTTCCATCGACTGAATCAGATTCTTTTTGGCCATCTCAAATTTCACAGGCTCTATTTTGGAGGCCCAACGCATGCTGTTATACCCGTTAACCCTTTGGGTATATCCAACACTTAAGGCATTTGCAGAATAAAGGGTTGACTGATCACCGATAAAATTCCGGGCCATCCCGAGATCAGAACTGACATTGAAACTTCCGCCTGTTAAGCCGACAAGCTGAGCCATTCTTAATGAAGCGCTCGAAGTTAGATTATTTTGCTGTGAATAAATCCAGGTGTGGGCCACATAATCATAATCCTGTCTGATTGAATTGCTGAAAGATAGCGGATTGGAACCAATTGACAGGGATGGAAGCTTATTGGCCTTGTAGTACTTAAACGCCCAGTAACTCGAGAAGTACATATTCTTTTGTTTGAAGGCATCTATTGAATTTTGGGACGCAAGGTTAATAACCTGATCGAGGGTTAACTTAACGACCTTCTCCTGGGCTTTTAGTGTCAAGCTTAAAATACAAAACGTTAATAGTATTAAATGGCGAAACATAGGTGTTATTTTATTGACGTAATGATTCAACAGGATCCTTCTCCGCTGCGCGCTTTGCCGGAACATAGCCAAAGACGATCCCTATAAATACTGAAACTCCAAATGAGATTATTATCGAAAAAATTGAAATGATCGTTTTTATATCAAACATGGTTTCAATTATTTTGGTCAGGATAACCCCAAGGACAATTCCGATTAATCCTCCTGAAATACTGATCAGAGTGGACTCTGAAAGAAACTGGAAAACGATATCTTTTCTGGAGGCTCCGATTGCCTGACGGGTGCCGATTTCTCTGATCCGCTCCATAACCGAAGCAAGCATGATATTCATAATTCCGATTCCCCCTACAATAAGTGAGATTCCGGCGATAGCTCCGAGGACAATATTGAAAATGTTCTTAGTCTTTTGCTGTTGTTTCAATAACAGTTCCGGGATGCTCACATCAAAATCCTGAACGTTATTGTGTTTTCGTAAAAGCATTTTTCCTGCGATTTTTGCTGTTGAAGTAAGGGTGGAAGTTTCAGCGACCTGAATAATTACAAGGTCGAGTTGATTGGTATCTTCAATCGTGGGATTTTGATTTCCCCCCTTTCCGGATGCTTCTACCTGGTCTGCCCTGATCAACGCCTTATTCCTGTATCTCAATAACATGGTTTTTACAGGAATGATAATTTTATTATCCGTGCTGCTGATGGCCATGGTACCTCCTCCCGTGCCGACAAAGCTCCTTTTTTCGATTACACCAATGATTTTCAACCAGATTTGCCCGCATTTTATAAACTTTCCTACCGGATTCTCCTGGTTGAAAAAGACATTTTTAACATTGTTGCCGATGATACAAACAGGGTAGCCATTAACCAGATGCTGCATGCTGAATAAGGTTCCCGATTCAAGCCTGATATCAAACAAACTGAAATAGGTATTGGTGGTCCCTTCCAGTTTTATCGGACTACTCTTGTCGTTGAGAATTGCCGAATAATTAAAATTGATTACAGGACAAACATCTTTGACAGTCGGAATAATCTCTTTAATCGATTCTGCATCCAGGAGGGTTAACCCTTTCGAGAATTTTGTTTTACCTGTTGCCTGTGACTGATTCGCATCAGCGGAGGCAGCACTTTTTTGGTCATTGGCTGTTGCCTGATTGGATGGTAGAATAGGTGTCACAATAATATTGTTAACCCCAACCATTTTAATCTGTTCGAGGATCTCCTGCTCTGCACCGTTTCCGATGGCTAGCATGCTTATAACTGCCGCGACACCGAAAATAATCCCAAGTGCCGTTAATAATGATTTTACCTTATTGGCAAATATTGCTTCAACGGCAATTAATACATTGTATGAATATCGTTGGTAATATGCTCTTAGCTTCATCAGTTCAGAATTATTCGGTTATTTTGCTGGTAAGACACTCTGACCTGCTTCTTCGACCATAGCATTGGATACTAAAGGCTCTTTTTTTGAGGACTCCAACAATTTTCGCTTTTCCTCTTCGATCTTTAGCTTCTGCTCCTTATAAATCTCCCAACCGACCGTTTGGACCTCTTCAGGCTTTTCAGGTTCGTTATAAATCACCTCGTCCCCTTCGGTCAAACCCTTATTTACAATAATGAAATTTTCGTTCTCACTTCCAAGGTCAACAATCTGCCGCACAACCAGCTTTTTCTTAACATAAACGTATTTGATTGTATCATTGGCGTAAACAGCATCCGAAGGAATAATCAGTTTTTCCGTATAGTTGCCTGTAACAATTGTATTGCTGGTGGTCATGGCTGGTTTAAGTAGCGGATCGAATCCAAAGACTCTGATCTTTACCTCAAAAACTTTCGCATCACTCTTGGGCATTGGCTGTCCAATATTTGCAACCGCAAATACCTCTCCCTTGAGTTCTTTTTCTGGAAAAGCATCAATGCTTAATTTAACTTTCTGCCCATTTTTTATTTTTGAAATATCAATTTCATTCACATAGGTTTTTGAGATCATCCTTGTCATATCAGGAAGGGTGGCAATAATCGGATTCCAGGTACTAACACTCGATCCTACCTGAATTTTCGTTCCCATCCTGTCTTTTGCGTAGATTACCATCCCCTGTTTGGGAGCTTTAATTGTTAGGGCATCCGATAGTTTGAGTAACTCGTCAATTTTCTGATTTTTTTGCTGCAAATCTAACGCTGCTCTGTCTACCTTCGATTTTGCCTGCCGCTCTTTGAGTTCAAATCCCTTTTTATCCTGTTCCAATTTTCTTCGGACCTTCTCAAGATCCATTTCAGCCTTCTTGATTACGGAGGGTGATTCATAGGCTGATTCTGCAACAATGATCTTCTTCTCTTCTACATCTGAGGTGGAGTTAATTAATTGATCCCTAAAGTTGCTTAAGGTAAGATTCGAATCCATTTTGGCATCCTGAAGGGCCACCAGGGAGAGTTCCATATCTTCCTTCGCCTTGGTCAATACCTCCTCTATCACTTTATGGTCAAGTGTTGCAATGAACTGACCCGAATCGACGACACTTCCTTCTTCCAGTAAATCGGATATCTTAATCTCATAAATGCCGACATTTCTCCCCGACAACTCATCAGGAACAACTATGTTTACAGACTTTTCAGCTTCAAGCTGCCCTGAGGTATGAACCTTAATATCTATGGGACCCTTTACAACCTTACAAGTAATTACCTCAATATCTGAACTTTTATTCCAATTCAAATAAACAGTTAATAACAGGACAATTAGGACACCTGAACTAATCAATACTCTTTTTCTATTCATAATGACCGGATTAAAATCTGATTCTCAAATGTAATATATTTTAAATGGTTGTATTTTAATATGTTAATGCACTTCATATTCTTTTTTTGTTCAAGAAAAATGGGTGGGTAAAGATAAGAATAGAAATGATCAAAAACCTACTTGTACGTTAACGGGGATCAAAAAAAGGAATCAAAAACGATGAATAAAATCCTCCTTTTGTAATCCTTTCCGAAACAATACGATTCCAATTTCAAATTGGTCAACCGTAACCCGGACATTTGTGTTTATAATCAGTTCCTTCCATAGGGTTTCCATCTCAAGTGACCGGTGGATACCGCGTATAATAAGGACATCATTTTCTCCAGGGTGTGTAATATACTTTTGGATCATTTTCCGCGAAAGCTCCGGATTATTTGGGTAGTTTACAACCATAAAGGGGGGTAGAACGGCGGGTTCCTGATTTTCGGTCAGTGTGAGGATATTGGAACACTCTGATTCTTTTATCAGGTCATCCCCAAATAAACTATATTCAGGATCGTCACAAACCTGATAAACAGGAATTTCACCATTGGCCATCGCCATAAGTATAAGATTAACCCCAAGGGTTGGGCCATAGTGGAATATATAGGCTGGGTGAAATTCACGTATAAGCCTGAATATTAGCTTTCCAAATTTTGAAGAAAACTCTATTTTGTTATAAAGTTTTTTGGGTTTGGATAAACTTAAATTAAACCTGTTGAAAATGATGTTTACAGTTGGATTCGGAAAATTGGTTAACAACCGGATGGCTTTGGTGCGGTTTTCTTTATAGAATTGGTATTCAGGGTATTGGAATTTATCCTCTATCACATTGGTGATCAGACGGAATAGAAAAGGGGAATGAATTCCGTGCCCTCCGCGGTGTCGCGCTCGTCTGAGGTAGATTAACCGGCTGATTGTGCTAAATTTCATAACTATTCGGATTATAACGGCAAAGCTAGTAAAGAAACGGGAAACATGATGGAGTAGTTTGCAAAGCTGTTTTTTTCATGTAAGTTTGTTTTATGTCGGGAATACTATCACAGGATATTAAATTTCTTCCGGGAGTTGGCCCCCGCAAGGCCGTGCTATTAAATCAGGAGCTGAAGGTCTTTACACTCGGTGATCTGATTTACTATTTTCCATTTAAGTATGTCGACCGGACTAAGTTTTATACTATCCGTGAGATTGACACATCCTTGCCTTACATACAGGTCAGGGGAAGGATAACAGGTTCAGAACTTATTGGTGTCGGACGTAATCAGCGTTTGGTCGCCTACCTGACTGATGGCACTGGAATTCTGGAACTGATCTGGTTTCAGGGGATAAAATTTATCACTCAGACCATTAAGCTTAATGTGGAATATATCGTTTTTGGGAAACCGGGTGAATTTAACGGGCAGTTTAGCATTGTCCATCCCGAGCTGGATGAGAATCTCGCTGATCAGTCTAAAAAAGAGGGGTTTATCCAGGCATATTACAATACTTCCGAGAAGCTGAAAACCAATTTTATTCACTCCAAAAATATCCTTAAACTTCAATATGCAGCACTGCAACTGGTCCGCGGTAGTATTTATGAATCCATGCCCTCATGGTTGGTGCAGAAACTTGGGTTGGTTAGCCTGGAATCGGCATTGATAACTATTCACTTTCCGGAAAACCCTCAGATCCTGCGAAAAGCGGAATATCGACTCAAATTTGAGGAGTTGTTCTATATCCAGTTGAAATTGCTTCACCTAAAGGAGGATCGACATAAAAAATTTAAGGGTCATCTGTTTACAAAGGTTGGAAATTATTTCAACGATTTTTATTTTAATCACCTTCCTTTCGAGCTAACAGGCGCCCAAAAACGGGTCATCAGGGAGATCCGCAAAGACATGGGGACAGGGAGGCAAATGAACAGGTTGCTGCAGGGGGATGTTGGGAGCGGAAAAACAATGGTCGCATTAATGTCTGTACTTATCGCTTTAGATAATGGTTTTCAGTGCTGTTTTATGGCACCAACAGAAATACTGGCCAATCAGCACTATCTCTCGATTCAGAAATTTCTGGGTGATATGGCTGTAAAGGTGAAACTACTAACGGGATCAACAAAAAAAGGGGAGCGTGCGATTATTCACGGTGAGCTTTTGAATGGAAACCTCCATTTATTGATTGGTACTCATGCTTTGCTGGAAGATATTGTTCAGTTTGAGTCCTTGGGATTGGTAATCATCGACGAACAACACCGCTTTGGAGTTACCCAGCGTGCAAAATTGTGGCGTAAGAATTTTGTTCCTCCTCACATCCTTGTTATGACTGCAACTCCGATTCCACGAACCCTGGCCATGACAGTTTATGGGGATTTGGATGTTTCTGTCATTGATGAACTTCCTCCGGGACGTAAACCGATCAAAACGGTCCATTATTTTGAGAATAGGCGGGCTCAAGTCTACGATTTTATTCGTAAAGAGATCGCTGAGGGAAGGCAAATCTATATCGTGTTTCCACTGATTTCAGAATCTGAAAAGATGGATTATAAAAACCTGGAGGAAGGGTACGAGCAAATTATAAAATTGTTTCCTTCACCTGATTATGCGATTGGGATGGTTCATGGCCGGATGAAACCCGCCGCTAAGGATCTCGAAATGCAACGTTTTAAAAGCATGGAAACCCAGATTCTGGTTGCTACCACTGTTATTGAAGTGGGTGTTGATGTGCCGAATGCATCGGTAATGATTATTGAAAGTTCCGAGCGATTTGGCCTGTCACAGCTCCATCAATTGCGCGGAAGGGTAGGGCGGGGCGCTGAACAGTCCTTCTGCATATTGCTTTCCGGATTTAAATTGGGCGCCGAAAGCCGTAAAAGAATTGAAACGATGGTTGCCACAAATGATGGCTTCGAGATTGCGGAGGCAGATATGCGACTTCGGGGTCCCGGGGACATCGAAGGTACTCAGCAAAGTGGAATAGCCTTCGATCTGAAGATAAGCAATCTTGCCAAAGACGGTCAGATCCTTCAATATGCCAGGGATATTGCCGAATCAATTATATCGGATGATCCCTCGCTTGAAAAACCTCAGAATGATATCCTTAAAAAACAATTAATCGCACTGAAAAAAAATCATCTTAATTGGGGATCTATTAGTTAAAAGGGGAGAGGATTACGATTGCACGAGGGCACGACTGCAGGAGAGCGAAGGGGAGAAGAGGCGAGCTGGCGAAATGGTGAAGAATAAGATTCTTCCCGGTTTTAATCTACTTTTTCTGTAAACCTATTTCAGCAACAGACACCTCGATAAAGTCGTAAAATCTGAATTTAGAATTTAGTTAAAATTATAATTAAAGATTGTTTTATTCTTAAAACAATTAACCTACTTTTGCGACGCAAACCAATATCATTTAAACGAATGGACGAAGGGCCTGCAGATATATTTTTATTAACCTGATATCACAGGATGGCCATTCGTTGTATGCGCTCCTTGTAGTATCACAAAAGCAAGGAGGTGCTTATGACATCAATTACCACATTTTATTTAAGCCGCATTATCGGGCAGAAAGTACTGGATCATAATGGTATATACCTCGGTACCGTTAAAGATTTATTGGTTGACCCTGATCCCTCCAATTATCCCACTGGACATCCGGTTGTTAAGGGTGTTAAACTTAAATATTCTAAAAACATCAGTTTCTATTCTTTTGAGAATTTTCACGTAGAGAAGGTTGACGGGAGGATAACAATCATATGTGACAAGTTAGTCGAATTGCCTAAAGATGAATCTGATAATAGTATGTATCTGGTTGAAGCGGTTCTCGATAATCAGATCGTGGACCTTAACGGCCGCAAATTGGTCAGGGTAAATGATGTCCGGTTAGTTACAATTAGTAGCGGTACCTATGCTGTTGCTGTAGATATAGGGATTGAAGGGTTATTGCGCAGAATTGGTATCGCCAAGCCAATGAAATTTCTTGTTGGGCTGTTTGGGGGATCTATTCCCTCCAAATTTATTTTATGGGAAGATGTCGAAACGATCGATTTCTCCAATCTGAATATTAAACTCTCAAAAAGCTACGCAAAACTCCAAACCCTTCACCCCTCTGACTTAGCCGATATTATTGAGGACCTCGGTAGAAAAGCTAGTGCAGAGGTGTTCTCGGCTCTTGACGAAGAGAAAGCTGCTGATGTAATGGAGGAACTCGATACCGAAACTCAGGTTCATATCCTCGAAAGTCTTTCAATAGAGAAGGCTGCTGACGTATTGGATAAGATGCCTGCCGATGAGGTTGCCGATATCCTTGATGCCCTCGAAGACGAAAAAGCGGAACTGCTGCTCAATGAGATGGAAAAGATTACTTCTCAGGAAGTGAGAGAATTGCTTGTTTATCCGGATCATACCGTTGGAAGTATTATGTCGTCGGAAGTGATGTCATTTAACCAGCATTTAACCATGGAGGAAGTGCTTACCGAACTCAGGGATAAAAAGCCGGAATTTGAAACCCTTTATAACCTCTTTGTTACCGATGACAATGAAGTTCTGTTGGCAACATTTTCTATAAGAGATGTTGTTATCACACCACCGGAAATGCAGATCCGACAAATCATGAAGCCATCACCGGTGCACCTGCGTGATTATCAAAAAATTAACGAAGTCGCAGAGATTGTTTCCAAATATAATTTATTGGCAATACCCGTAGTTGACAAAAAGAATGTACTAAAAGGTATGGTTGTCATCGATGATGTAATTGAAGATTTAATTAAGAAACGGAGAACCAATAAATAGTTGAATGGCAATATTTAAGAATAAAAAATCATTTTTCCAAAGACTAGGATTATTTCTGGCAATATTGGGACCAGGAATAATCACAGGGAGTGTCGATAATGATGCCGGAGGTATAACCACCTATTCTGTAGCAGCCGCAGTTTACGGTTACAGCCTGATCTGGACTCTAATCCCTTCCTTTATAGTATTAGTGGTTATACAGGAGATGAATGCCCGGATGGGTATTGTTACAGGTAAAGGGCTGGCAGATCTGATCCGCGAGAATGCCGGTGTCAAAGTGACCTTCTTTATTTTTATTGGGTTATTGATTGCCGATATTGGCAATACAACGACTGAATTCGCCGGCGTAGCTGGAAGTATGGAGGTCTTTGGCGTAAGTAAATATATTTCGGTTCCGATAGTTGGATTCATGGTTTGGTTTCTGGTAGTTAAAGGAACCTATAAGATTGCGGAGCGTATCTTTTTGTTATTTAGCCTCTCCTTGCTCATGTATGTCGTCTCTGCCATAATGGGGAAACCCCATTGGAGCGAAATCGGCCACTCCATAATCCATCCGCAGATGGAATTGAACGCAAAAAGTATTTCAATGGTTATTGGAATAATCGGAACCACTATCGCCCCCTGGATGCAATTTTATATGCAATCATCCGTGATTGAAAAGGGATTGAAAATGAAACAATACCGCTATACCCTGATCGACATTGTGGTAGGTTGTGTGGCTACAGTTGTTGTAGCATTCTTTATCATGGTCGCCTGTGCTTCAACTTTACACGAAAATGGAATCCAAATTAATGAAGCCAAAGATGCGGCATTGGCCCTAAAACCACTTGCCGGTGCATTCGCTTCACAGGTATTTGCCTTTGGCCTCTTTATTGCCTCTATTTTCTCCGCTACCATTTTGCCTTTGGCAACAGCATTCTATGTGTGTGAGGCCTTTGGTTTTGAAGCAGGTATTGATAAAAAGTGGAGTGAAGCCAAAGAATTTTATATCCTCTACACCGGTATCCTGATTATTGGAGCTGCTATTATTTTAATTCCTGAGGCTCCATTAATTTTAATATCACTTTGGTCACAGATAATTAACGGAATGCTTTTACCGGTTGTCCTGGTTTGTATGATCCTGTTAGTGAATAACAAAAAGATCATGGGGAAATACGTGAATAAGCTGACTAATAATATTATAGGTTGGAGCGCCGTAATTGTATTGATAGCGCTCTCGTTGGTACTGCTTTTAATGCCTTTGTTCGGCTAAGACTAAATCCGATCTTTCCACCGAAATTAGTATATATAGAAGAGCAGATATGGGTTAAACCTAATCTGCTCTTTTATTTCCTATTAAGTATTGAGGATAATACCTTCTCAGAGAAGCAAAATATGAATAGACCTGGAAAGTTTATGCTGGAATTGACGCTGTATTTTTAATCAACACGTTTCCGCTCCTCGTCAGATCCCGTTTCCCGTTTTCTTTCCTTCTTCAATTTGTTGTTTCCAAAGGTGTGGGCATAGGTAAATCGCAAGACCCTGGGTTCAAAATTCAGTATTGCGCTGCTTTTAATGTTCAATTCCGGAATATTTGCAGACAAGTGCCAGATACTGGTTAGAAAAGCATCACTTAAATTAAGACTGAAGGTATTATTCTCATTCCTTGATTTCAGTTGCAAACCAAATGAGATTGAAGTTATGCTGCCACTTGTATATACTCCCCATAGCGAGGGTGATTCATAATATCCGGCTATCTCACCCTGAATTCTTTTCGATATCCTGAAATTGTTTATTATATTGACATTGAAATTTTTGACAGTTAAATCCAGTTGTTGACCATCATATAAAGTTTTCACATTTTGTATAACTCCATTGAAGTTGTTTTGCACATTCCACCAGCCGGTTATGTTCAGCGGAAATGAAACCATGAAAGAGGTTGTAGTCACCTTGTCCAGATTTCGGGATAGCATGTAGAGAATGTTTTTAACGGTATCCTGTCTTGGTTGAAATCTGCGGATTGCGTTGTTTTCAATTGTGTAGGTTAGCGAAAAGAGAAATGTTTTATACCTGTAATCGGTTTTTAGAATATCACTGTTGGATGGCTGAAGTTTTTCATTTCCGGCCATATAGGTGTCCGGTGATTGAAAGAAGATAAAGGGTGCAAGTTCATTGAAAGATGGTCGCGTTATTCTGCGGCTGTATGAAAACTGAATGGTATTGCTCTTATTCAGCTCATGAGACAGAAACATTGTAGGGAAAAGTTCTCCATAATGGCGGTCAATAATTCCATGTTGGGCTATTGTGTTTAAAACCGTATTGGTATATTCATATCGTAGCCCTGCAATCACACTGGTTTTGGGATTTAGTTTAAAATTCAGCGATGAATATACTGCGCTTATGTCCTCGTGTAATGCGTATTTGTTGGTAAGATCGCTGTTGAAAGTCCAAACATCGGCAACCTGATTGGCAACGCTTACATCATTCTCAAAACCGGTATTAGTATACTTAAGCCCGGTTTCAAGCTTTATGTCGTGGCCAAAGTTTTTGGAGTAATCTAATTTCCCAACAAACGTGTTTATAGGTGTCTTTTTGGTTACCCTGATCCCTTCGGTGGAGGTTAATGTGTTGTTTTTATCCTGGTAATTAATTAAATAACCTGATGGGTTGTTGTCGTCGTAATGGAGATAATCTGCGTTAAAATTCAGTATTTCATCTTCCTTGAAAAAATGTTGCAGGTTGAAATTTCCAGTATAATTGTTCCATTTATTAGATTCTACAACTGCTTGATTAATAAGATTATCCACCTGATTATCCTGCTTGTGAAAAATATTACTCATCGCATTCATCTCCCAATCCCTCATGTATCCAGTACCAAGCAACCCGATAATTGTTTTGCTACTCACCGTATAATCGAGCCCAATCCGGGCATTATGAAAATTTGTAAATGGGTTTCTGAGACTTTCAGAATTCGTTTCAGTCGTTGACCCGTTTTGAGTGACGAACCGGTCATTTCCTATTGTCTGATAGCTTCTATCGTGTGAAAAAGAATACATTCCAAAATAATTCACTTTTTTCACATGATGATTAAGTGTTATATTCCCATTCTCTTTTCCATTTACACCCATCCCAACTCCCAGGGCATAGGTTCCGTTAGTTCCAAAATCATCATCTTTTTTGAGAATAATGTTTATAATTCCCGCATCCCCTTCAGCTGAATATTTAGATGGAGGAGTCGTGATCAGTTCAATTTTTTTAATGTTCTCTGCGCTCATACTGCTCAACATTTCGATGGCGGCTGCCAATGGCATCTGGCTTTCTTTCCCGTTAATCATCACAATAATACCCTCTTTGCCACCCAGCGAAACCGTTTTGTTTTGACGGTTAACGATAACTCCGGGTGATTTTTCCAGCACATCAAGAGCCGTGC
The DNA here is from genome assembly GCA_903918045.1 of uncultured Bacteroidia bacterium. GTDB lineage: Bacteria > Bacteroidota > Bacteroidia > Bacteroidales > Prolixibacteraceae > JAAFHB01. The sequence continues at coordinate 50,866 of CAIXCY010000210.1, read as the reverse complement.
CTCCTACTGAGGTAATACTTTTATCAACATTAACCACCAATCTGTCGATCTGCTGCTCATAAATTGGCTTTTTTGCTACAATATCAATGTTTTCCAAAAGCTTTGAATCCTCTTCAGCGACCATCGGTTGAATATGAATATGATCCTTTGAACTTTTAATCTCAAATGGTTGCGAAAGTGTGGATTTATAGCCGACCATACTGGTTCTGATAAGATATTTGCCAGGATTAAAATTGGTTATACTAAAAGTGCCAACATCCGAGGACATTATTCCGGCAACTATGGATGAGTCTTTCTGATTGATTAGTAGAATATTGGCAAACGAAAGGGGCTGATTGTTTTTGTCATGAATAGTCCCTTGTATCTGTGTAAAACCTGGCAAAGGAAAGGTGATAGCGCATATTATTAAAAACAATAGCTTATGCTTACTGAAATATAATTTTACTGCCATAAGTTGGTTTATTTAGTTAACAGAGGATTTAATATTATTTAAAAGACTAGATTGTATTTTAAATAACACCCCGATAGCTAAATTGTTGCAAATGACAATAGAAGTGCCCTTGGCAGTGGTTACTTCAAAATTCTTTTGTTTATTATGACAAATGAAACAGACTTGTAAAATTATTGTAGATAGACTTCATTAACAGATCGAGCGACAGATTTAGCAGTTCGGCCATTTTCTGATAGATCTCCCCGATAGGTATCAGGGATTCATCGGTCTCCAGAAACAGGCTGGAAGCTGGTATTATTTGAATGGCTTCCTGAAATCTGGCGGACGGATTTAAAATCGATTTTCCAAGTGAGAAATAACAACCTAGATCAATCAATTCCCTTGTCAGTGGTAAACCTTCGGAATAGCCGTGAAGAATTACTGGAACCTTAATTTTTTTGAGGATAGGGATTAGCAGGTTCCATGATTTGACCGCGTGAATAATTATTGGCTTATGATATGCTTCCGCAAAATCAATCTGAAGCTTGAAAACCTTTTTCTGAAGCTCATTTTCTACTCTTGAAATTTTGTCCAGTCCGGTCTCCCCGATTGCCATCAGATTTTTTTGAGAATACAGATTTTGAAGCATTTGCCCGACCTCTGCAGTTTCAAATTTATCAGCATGCCAGGGGTGAATGGCCGCGGAAAACGGGAAGCTAATCTCTTCACCAATATCAATCTCCTGAAGAAAAAGATTTCTGAGTGAAATGATCTCTTCTGATTTCCCGGAATGGTGTGTGTGAATATCGATATAGGGTATTCTCAATTTGAATTCTAATCTGTTATCTCAAAAGTAATAGTATTTTTAAAAATGTAACAAGCTTTTATAATCTGATTTATACAATGAAGGAAATTATTATCAGTGAGGATATTAGAAATAAATTGCCTGATCTGGTACTGGGTTGTATTGAATGTGATGTTGCGATTTTGGAAGATAATACGCAATTGTGGCAAGAAATTGAGCGTGTTTGTAATAAAGTCGCAAACTCGGCCGAACTTTCGGAGGTCGGGAGTCATCCGGCTATTAAGGCATCACGGATTGCATACAGGACCTGCGGAAAGGATCCTTCCAGGTATCGCCTCTCTTCCGAAGCATTAATGCGAAGGGTTGTTAAAGGCAACCCGCTTTACAGAATTAATAATGTTGTCGATCTGGTTAACCTGATCTCACTCAAAACCGGTTTGTCAATTGGCGGATATGATGCAGAAAATATCAAAGGTCTCATTTCTTTTGATATTGGCGCTAAAGATGAACCCTATGAGGCAATCGGCAGAGGAGAATTAAATATTGAATTTTTACCCGTATTCAGGGATGGCATATCGGCATTCGGTTCACCTACAAGCGATTCCGTAAGGACCTCAGTAACCGCAATCACAAAACGGTTCCTGATGGTGATTATTGGGTTTTCGGGTGAAGACCACACAGCGCAGGTTGTTGATCTGTCGTTGAATTTACTGAAAAAATATGCACAGGCTGATCAAATTGAAACCTGTTTAATACGTTAGCTCAATTTATACTTAGTTTATCCGAAATCATCAAATGACGAAGAAAACAACAATCTTGTCGCTATTTGTTCTTGCAAAGTTTCTGGTCCATTTTTTTTTAGTTGGCCCGGAATATGAATTGCACCGGGATGAGTTCCTGCATCTGGATCAGGCTCATCATTTAGCCTGGGGATTCATGTCTATTCCTCCTTTTACCTCATGGATCTCTGCAGTCATCATTTTTTTAGGGGGTACATTGTTTTGGGTCCGGTTTTTCCCTGCTCTTTTTGGAGTGTTAACAATTGTCGCTGTATGGAAGATTATTGAAGAATTAAAAGGAACTCTTTTTGCATTGATTTTAGGGGCTACCTGTGTCTTATTTTCTGTTTTGTTAAGATTAAATATCCTATACCACCCCAATTCATTTGATGTTCTAAGCTGGACTGTTTTATACTATATCGTTATCAAATTTATAAATACTGAAAATTCGAAATGGTTGTTTACCGGGGCAGCTGTTTTTGCATTCGGCTTTTTAAATAAATACAATATTCTTTTCCTGATGATCGGCTTGGTTCCGGCTCTCTTACTTTCCCCACAACGAAGAATTTTTGCTTTAAAGAATTTTTATTTTGCTGTTTTACTCGGTCTGATACTTATTATGCCCAACCTGTGGTGGCAATACAGCCATAATTTTCCTGTTTTTCACCATTTAAAAGAACTTGTCGCGACCCAACTGGTCAATGTTAACAGATGGAATTTTCTAAAGGAGCAGGTCCTTTTTTTTGCAGGTTCCTTCTTTGTTATTCTGGCATCACTTTATGCACTAATGTTTTATTCCCCCTTCGCAAAATATCGTTTTTTCTTCTTTACGTTATGCATTACGTTAATTGTCTTTACGTTTCTAAAAGCGAAGAGCTATTATGCGATTGGACTCTATCCGGTTTATATCGCGCTTGGAGCTGTTTTTATAGGCAGTATTCTGGAAAATGGGAGGAAAAGATACCTTCAGCCTATCGTTCTGCTGATCCCACTTTTAGTTTTTATTCCAGTGTCGGGAATAATATTTCCGAATAAATCTCCTGAGTATATTGTCAATCACCCCGATTCTTACCGGTCACTGGGTCTGCTTCGGTGGGAGGATGGCAAAGACCATCAATTACCTCAGGATTTTGCCGATATGCTGGGTTGGAAAGAATTGGCACAAAAGATTGATTTGATTTGTTCTAATCTTCCCAATAAAGAAAAAACGTTTTTGCTCTGTGATAATTACGGTGAAGCCGGGGCTATAAATTACTATACCCGGAATAAAAATATTAAGGCCCTCTCCTTTAATGCAGATTATGTCAATTGGTATATTCCCGGCCAAAAAATAAGTAATTTTATTCGGGTTAAAAGTAGTGAAAGTAAGGATAATGAATTAAATCAGACTAGTCGGTTTTTTGAAGTAGCGTTTAAAGCAGATTCAGTAACTAATTATTATTCAAGAGAATATGGAACTTCCATCTATGTTTTTATAAATCCAAAAATTGATGTAGCCCAAAGGCTTTTGGAAGAGTTTGAGCGTGCTAGAGGTAGCCATTAAAAGCAGTTTAATGAATAAAGTGTTATTTTTGTGCCTTAATTAAGAATTGAAAATGAAATATATTGCAAAATTTCTGTTGTGGTTGACAGGTTGGAAAGTTATAAGCGGGATTGTCCCGGTACCTAAATGCGTTGTTTTAGGCGTCCCTCATACTTCAATTTGGGATTTTGTCATCTCATGGCTATTTTATAAGTCGATAGGGGGGAAACCGAATATTGTCGTTAACAAAAAATTTTTCTTCTGGCCGGCAAGTTATTTGTTAAACTATATGGGGGCAATTCCTTTGGATACTTCACGCGGGGCGAGCCTTGTAAAACAACTTGTAGCAGAATTTAAGAATAGGGAAGTCCTCCATCTGGCAATTGCTCCGGAAGGTACCCGTGATCCCGTTTCTAAATGGAAGGGTGGCTTTCATATGATTGCCAGGGCTGCAAATGTCCCGCTTTATTGTGCTGTTTTCGATTGGGGTCGTAAAGAGATAGGGGTTCTGGATCAGATTGAACTTACAGATGATCTGAATGCCGATATGCACCGAATCAAACAGTGGTATAAAGCTTACGGTGTTAAAGGGAAATACCCGCAGAAGTTTGTACTTGGCGAAGGTCTTGACTAATAAATCATAATGGAAGTAAAAGAGAATTTGCGTGTAACACTTGCTCAGGTAGATCTCGTTTGGGAAAATCCACCACAGAACCGTCTGAATCTTGAAAAACAGGTTCTTTCGCTCACAGGCAAAACCGATGTGGTGGTCCTTCCTGAAACGTTTAATACAGGCTTCTCAGTGCGGACATCCGAACTGGCAGAGCCAATGAATGGACCTACAATGAAATGGCTTATAAATCTTGCACATACAACCAATCTGGCAATAGCAGGAAGCTTGTTAATAAAGGCAGGGGGAACTTATTCTAATCGATTTGTGTTTGTAACACCTGATGGCGGCATCTCATTTTATGATAAACGGCATCTTTTTTCAATAGGAGGGGAATCAGACATTTTGACAAGAGGTAGTAGTCGGATGATTGTTATGTATTTAGGTTGGAGAATTGCCCTTTATATTTGCTATGATATCCGTTTTCCTGTCTGGTGCAGAAATTTGTCTGATACCGATCTGATGATTTTTACCGCAAACTGGCCCTCCTCAAGAGTTGAGGTGTGGAATACACTGCTTAAATCCAGAGCAATTGAAAACCAGGTGTATGTTGCAGGTGTAAACCGCACAGGCACCGATGGCGAAGGCATATCTTATAGTGGGAACAGTCAAATAGTCAATGCTAGGGGAGAGGTAATGTCTCAACATGAAATAAATACAAGTGAATTATTTACCTATTCAATTTCTAAAATAGAGCTTGATACTTTCCGCCAAAAATTTCCTGTTGCGGCCGATGCGGATAGCTTTCTGATCCTTTGATCTTATTCAAAAACTACCAAATTTATTGCAATCAATCTCTTCACTTTAGCCATATTGACCCGACTAATCTTCAACTTATAAACCAATACCCTATTAAAAGCAATGAAGATCGACGAAATCACAGGCTATAGTCCTGAAATACTGGATAATATCAATAAATTTTTAGATTTGCTGGTTGGAGTAGGATATCACTTAACAAAACAGCAGGTTGAGATGATCATTTCGGAGAAAAACAGTCATTTGTTTTTTGCGGCCAATGAAGATGGAATCTGGATGGGTATGGTGACTGTCGGAATCTATAGTTCACCAACGGGAAAGAAGGCTTGGATTGAAGACGTTGTTGTTGATGAGAAATTCAGGGGAGAAGGAGTAGGTAAAAGCCTTATAAACTTTGCGATCCAATTTACGAAAGACCAGCATGCGGATGTGGTGATGCTTACCTCAAGACCAGAAAGAATAACTGCCAATAATTTGTATCAAAGGTTAGGGTTTGAGCAGAAAAAGACTAACGTTTATAGATTTCTGCCCAAATAAAGTAGCTTTTGCTAATTTTGTAGATATGGATGATCAAACGCCAAAGCCACTACGTCGGATACGATATAAAGGAACCCACCCGAAATCCTTTAAGGAGAAATACAAGGAGTTGCAACCGGAGAATTACGCTGAAGACATTGCCAAAGTTATGCAACAAGGACGCACTCCGGCTGGGATGCACCGTCCGATATGTGTAAATGAAATACTCGATTTTCTTCAAATTGTTCCCGGACAAATTGGCCTTGATGCGACACTCGGATATGGTGGTCATAGTCTGGAGATGCTAAAATATTTGGCTCCAGGGGGTAAGCTCTTTGCAACCGATGTTGACCCTTTCGAACTGCCACGAACAAGAGATCGTCTTGCTTCATTTGGATTTGGACCTGATGTGTTGATTGTGAAGAAAATGAATTTTTCACACATCGACCTGATAACCGAAGAGTCAGGTCCCTTGAATTTCGTATTGGCAGATTTAGGGGTATCATCCATGCAAATCGATAACCCGGATAGGGGATTCTCATTTAAAGTTGATGGGCCATTGGACCTAAGGCTTAACCCTAAAACCGGCAAACCGGCAGCAGCGCTCTTAAAAATCTTTTCTCAGGAGGAGTTGGAGGGGTTATTCCTGCAAAATGCTGATGAACCTTATCATAAGCAGATCGCCAAAGCTATTTTTGATGCAATCGCTAAAGGGATTAGCATTGAAACTACAACCCAATTAAAGGAGCTTATCGCATCAACCCTCGAATTTCTGCCATTGGATATTCGAAAAGAGGAGATCAAAAAAACGTGCCAACGTTGTTTTCAGGCTTTGCGTATTGAAGTAAATGACGAATTTGAAGCATTGGAAAAATTCCTTGAAAAGCTGCCTGATGCACTTGCCAAAGGTGGACGCGTGGCCATACTGTCATTTCACTCAGGTGAAGACCGGCGTGTGAAAAAATCTTTTCAGCGCTTATTTCGGGAAGGGATCTACAGCGAAGTGGCTCCCGATCCGGTCCGCCCCTCGGTCGAAGAGTGCAGTACCAATCCCCGTGCACGTTCAGCCAAACTTAGATGGGCAATAAAAGCTTAATGTCTAACTTATAAGATAATTAGTGTTTTACAGAGAAATTATTAAAAAAGTAGCGTGAAGAGAATGACAAAACAACTACTCACATTTATTTTCATTTTTCAACTTTTTGTCTGTAATACAGCCAAACCAGCTGACAAAATGGAATGGTGGAAAAATGCCAAATTCGGAATGTTTATCCACTGGGGTTTGTACAGTATTCCTGCTGGAGAATGGAAAGGGAAAAAAACTAAGATAGGGGAGACCACCGAATGGATAGAGAGTTACATGAAAATTCCGGTAGCCGACTATAAATCGCTCGCTGAGAGGTTTAACCCTACTCTGTTTAATGCAGATGATTTTGTGCGCATTGCCCGGGAAGCCGGAATGAAATACATCGTTCTGACATCTAAACATCACGAAGGTTTTGCCATGTTCAAATCTTCAGATCCGTTTAATGTGGTTGATGCCACTCCCTATAAAAAAGATATTGTATTGGCAATCTCCGAAGCCTGTAAAAAACAGGGAATGCACTTTGGATTATATTACTCTCAGGCTCAGGACTGGAATCACGAGGGTGGTATTGCATGCAGCGGCCACTGGGATCCGGCTCAGGATGGAAGTTTTGACAAATACCTGGATGAGGTTGCTGTGCCACAGATTAATGAGATCCTTTCAACTTATAAACCTGAAATTCTTTGGTGGGATACCCCGTGTGAGATGACAAAGGAGCGTGCTGCAAAGTTTACAACTATACTTACCAGATATCCCAATTTAATTGTAAATAACCGCCTCTGCGAAGGAATCTCCGGTGACCTGGAAACCCCTGAACAATTTATTCCCGCTACTGGTTTCCCGGGTAAAAACTGGGAGTCGTGCATGACGATGAACACAACCTGGGGATTTGGCGCCAACGATCATAACTGGAAAAGCGCTGAGGTATTAGTCCGTAACCTTATTGACATTGCCTCCAAAGGGGGGAATTACCTTCTTAATGTCGGCCCAACCTCCATGGGAATTTTCCCGGAACCATCGATCGAACGACTAAAGGAGATTGGAGCCTGGATGAAAAACAATGGTGAAGCCATATACGGAACATCAGCCAGCCCGTTTAAAAAACTCGATTGGGGGCGCTGTACAACAAAAAAATCAGGAGTAAACAACTTGTTTTACCTTCACGTTTTTGATCTTCCTGTCGATGGAATTCTAAGACTTCCAGGTTTATCCGGAACGATAAAAGAGGCCTGGTTATTGAAAAACAAAGAGCAAAAATTCCAGGTTATAAAAGATGGGAACTATGTAAATATTAATCTGTCAGGGGTTGAAAAGGAGAACTTTGCCACTGTAATCGTACTGGAAACAGGGGATGATGCAGTTGTTTATAATAGTCCTGAGATCAATGCTGAATATTCACTCTTCATCAACGCGGTAACCTTTACAATTACTTCTGATATTCCCAACTGTGTTATCCGTTTTACAACCGATGGTTCCATTCCAACTATGGAATCACCAGTAGCTAATGGTCTTGTGAGGGTGAATGCAAAAGCTTCATTTTCCGTTAGGGCCCTCTGTTTTCTAAACAATAAAGCGGTATGTGGAATGTCGGAAATACAACTTGCCATGGAAAAACCTTTAACTCCGGCAGATGTTCCGAATACAAATCAAGGCTTAACCTATAGCTATTTTGAAGGGGTGTGGGGCCAGCTACCCGATTTTTCCCTGTTAAAACCTATATTAAGTGGGGTGACTTCCAATATTGATTTGACCATTAAAAAGCGAAATTCCGATTATGCCTTGCTTTTTAAAGGTTATCTGAAAGTTCCGGAAACCGGGGTTTATCAATTTCTGCTGAGTTCTAATGATGGATCCAGGATGTGCATTTCGGGAAAAACCCTTTCAAACGATGGTCTTCATGGAATGCAAGGGAAATCAATGGATGTTTCTCTTGCCAAAGGATTGCATCCTGTCGAAATCCAGTTTTTTCAGGCTGGCGGTGGCGATGGTTTAAGTGTGGAATGGAAAACCAGGGGTAAGGCAAAGGCTGTTATTGAGCAATCTTTCTTAGTTCACTAGAAATTTTTCGAACACATTTGTTGTAATTTTAATACTGATCCCTTATAACTCGCCAAAATGAGAATGCTCTTTACTTTAATTTTATTTGTTACCGGACTTTATTGCTCCGGACAAGAGAAACAGGTTTGTCTCTCTTTTGATGATTTACCGGTTGTAAGCTACGGTTCCCAGGACACATGTTTTCAAAAAGGATTAATGAACAACCTTATTGTATCCTTAAAAAGGAATAATATTCCAGCAATTGGATTTGTAAACGAACAAAAATTGTATGATCAGAATAGCCTCGATCAGAACCAGGTTGAACTCCTAAAAAGTTGGGTTAGCAATGGATTGGAATTAGGGAATCATACATTTTCCCATCCGGATTACAATTCAACCTCCTTTAAGGATTATACTTCTGATATTTTGAAGGGTGAAATCATTACAAAAAAAATACTAACCGGTATCGGAAAGAAGCTCAGATATTTCAGACACCCTTTTCTTCATGTCGGGAATACTAAAGCCAAGGCCGACTCACTGAGTTCTTTTCTTTTAAATCTTGGTTATCGCGAGGCTCCTGTTACAATAGATAATGAAGATTATCTATTCGCGTTGGCATATCACCGGGCAAATTCAAAGAAAGATACAAGTCTGATGAAAAAGATTGGGCGAGATTATATATCCTATATAGAAAAAAAATTGATCTATTATGAAAAACAGGCGAAAAACCTTTTTGGTCGAAATATAAACCAGATTCTGCTTTTGCATGCCAGTTTCCTGAATTCTGACTATACTGATTCACTGGCAGCCCTTTTCAGGAAGAATAATTATACCTTCATAAGCATGGACAAAGCCCTTGAAGACCCAGTATATCAAACACAAATAACTGTCTTCGGCAACTGGGGAATATCATGGCTGGACAAATGGGCACTTTCAAAAGGTAAAAAGGGTGATTTTTTCAGGGAGGAACCAGAAACTCCGGAATACATTAAAAAAATAGCAGAATAAGATGACTGAAACTATCCGGAAAACAAAATCCTTTGAATGAAAATATTTTAAAGCCCCTAAACCGAAACATCCTTATCTTTGCGTATTTAGAAAGTTGAAATAGTTCATGGAGAACAATACGGAACAACAAGGGAAATTGTCTGATGTCGAAATAGATAGCTGCATCTCAGTTTTGGAACATTTACTTCAAAATGGCGATCAGTTGGTTCATTTGTCTAAGGAGCAATTTCTCAGGATGATGAAAGCTGCAGGTCAGATTACACGACCTGACAAGGCTGAAATTTATAAACGGAACAAGAGTGTTAAGGTTGCCCGGAAACAGGCTGAAAGTACGCATAACCGGAATGCTCGCGCAGCAACCAGTATACGGAGCGCACGAACATCAACTGTATTTGAGGCACCTGCACAGGTTGCATTACCCGTATCTTCAGCTTTAACCGAAAAAAAATTTCTGTTAACCGAACAAAATTGCTACGTCTGCAAAAAACTCTATACCGAGATTCACCATTTTTATGACTCGATGTGTAAGGAGTGCGGTGATCTGAATTATGCCAAAAGATTTCAGTCCTGCGAAATGACAGGACAGATTGCCCTGATTACCGGATCGCGCCTGAAGATCGGATACCACGCTACGTTGATGATGTTACGCTCAGGGGCAACAGTGATTGCGACCACGCGTTTCCCTGCTGATTCTGCAATTCGGTTTGCCAGGGAAAAAGATTTCGCGCAATGGGGTCACCGGCTTCATATCTATGGACTTGATCTGAGACATATCCCAAGTGTTGAACTGTTTGCTTCTTATGTGGAGCAGAAATATGAAAGACTTGATATTCTGATAAATAATGCGGCTCAGACAGTTCGACGCCCTTCGGGCTTTTTTACACATCTGATGGACAACGAGACCCTTCCGTTTCATTGCCATTCCAATGAAGTGCAGCAACTACTCTCGCATCATCGGCAATGTCTGAATGAAATTGAGCATTTTAATCCCGATGAGGCCGATTCGAAAAAGGAACTTGCAGTCTCCTGGAACGGTCAGGCTCCAGGGATAGGGATCAGGGCTTCAGCACAACTTTCTCAGGTTCCCTATACTTTCGATAATTCGATCGAAACGAGGGAAGTTTTTCCCGAAGGGAAATTAGATGCCGATCTCCAGCAAGTCGATTTAAGAAAGACAAATAGCTGGCGATTAAAGCTAGGACAAATAGAAACCCTTGAAATGGTTGAAGTGCAACTTGTAAATTCGATTGCCCCGTTTGTTCTTTGCAATCGCCTGACTAATCTGATGAGAAAGGATTATACGGGCAAGAAACATGTCGTAAATGTATCTGCCATGGAAGGGAAATTTCATACCTTTATGAAAGCTGACCGCCATCCGCATACCAATATGGCAAAGGCATCCCTTAATATGTTGACTCATACAGCAGCCAGCGACCTAGCAAAAGATGGAATTTTTATGAACGCAGTCGATACTGGCTGGGTAACTGATGAAGATCCTGCGGAATTGGCAAAACACAAGCAAAAAGTTCATGATTTTCAGCCACCCTTAGATATTGTCGATGGCGCTGCACGTGTTTGTGATCCATTTATTGATGGAGCCAATACGGGTAAACATTGGAGCGGACAGTTTTTAAAAGATTATTTCCCGATAAGCTGGTGAAATTTCCAAAGGCTGCTAAATAATCAGATTCGTTTATAACTTCAAATGACTCAAATGAGAGCCATTTGAATCTGTTTCAGTAATTCGATCCTCAGTCAGACCTTGTCTGGCAATCTATTATTACTGAAAATGCTACACTTTTACCTTATTATTCCACTTTTATGGTTATTCACCTCCTATCTTTGTAAGGCGGTGTAAACTTTAAAAATATTAATTAAAAGAATGGTCAATAAACGAAAATTAGGAATGTCTGAATTAATGGTCCCGCCATTAACTTTCGGAGGTAATGTTTTTGGATGGACAGTTGATGAACCGTCCTCATTTAAAATACTCGATACCTTATTTGATTTTGGTTTTAATTTCGTTGATACGGCAGATGCTTATTCGATCTGGGCAGCTGGGAACAAAGGAGGTGAATCTGAATCAATCATCGGAAAATGGTTGAAGAAAACCGGTAAACGCAAGGATGTGATTATTGCTACTAAACTTGGGATGGATTTGGGGCATGGAAAAAAAGGGTTAAGTGCCAAATATATGAAACTGGCTGTCGAGGCCTCCTTAAGAAGATTAAGTACTGATTATATCGATCTTTATCAATCCCATAAGGATGATTTAGCGACAACTGTAGAAGAGACAATGACGGCATTTAATCAATTAATTAAGGAGGGTAAAGTCCGGTATATCGGTGCATCCCAACTAAGCGCTGAAAGAATCAGGGCGTCCAACGATTTTGTCCGCTCCAATAATCTTAAACCTTACATTAGCCTTCAGCCATTATACAACCTGTGCGAGAGAAAACAATTCGAAAATGAATATTCTAATTTGGTCAGGGATGAAGCTTTGGGTGTAATCCCATACTATTCACTTGCAAGTGGTTTTCTTACCGGCAAATACAGATCCGAAGCCGATCTGGTTAAAAGTCTGCGGGGAGAAGGGGTGAGGAAATACCTGGATGAAAAAGGTTTTAGAATCCTCGCTGCAATGGATGAAATTGCAAATGAACTAAATGTCTCTTTATCCAAAGTTGCCATTGCCTGGTTAATTCAAAAACCACTCGTAACTGCTCCTATTGCCAGCGCTACGAATGAGTGGCAATTGACAGAACTTCTGGAAGGAACATCTTTGATACTTACACCGAAGCAAATGGTAAGACTAGATAACGCCACTGATTTATAATAATTTAAAATCAAAGTGAATGGAATTTGGGTTAATGACTTTTGCTGATATGGATCCAGAATCGCAACCCGGAAGCGGTGTAAATGGACATCGGCGGATAACAGAGCTAATGGAAGAAATTAAACTCGCGGAACAGTTGGATCTTGATGTTTTCGGCGTTGGAGAGCACCACCGCTCCGATTATGCCGTATCAACGCCTGCTGTGATCCTGGCCGCTGCCGCAATGATCACAAAAAAAATAAAACTTACCAGTACAGTCACAGTTCTCAGTTCTGACGATCCGGTCAGGGTATTCCAGGAGTTTGCCACTGTTGATCTCTTATCGGAGGGCAGGGTCGAAATAATGGCGGGCCGGGGTGCATTCATCGAATCATTCCCCCTTTTCGGATACCAGCTGAAGGATTATGAGGAATTATTTGCTGAGAAACTCGACTTGCTGTTAACCCTTAATAATAATGACATAGTTTCCTGGAAAGGGAAACATCGCCCCTCAATTGATAATAAGGGGATATACCCAAGACCCTATCAAAACACAATCCCGATCTGGCTTGCCGCAGGAGGTACTACTGCCTCAGCTGTAAGGGCTGCAACGCTTGGACTCCCTTTGATGTTAGCCATCATTGGTGGAAATCCGGAACAATTTGTACCATTTATTAACCTCTACAAGGAGACTGCAAAAAAGGTTGGTAAAGAGCCTCAAAGTTTGCAAATTGGAATCAATAATCATCTCTTTATTGGCGAAGATTCTCAGAAGGCAGGAAATGAATTCTTTTCCTACTATGCCACAATGATAGATCGTGTAGGGCGCGACAGGGGTTGGGGTCAGCTTACCCGTAACAAGTTTGAACATTCACGTTCATCCAAAGGTGCATTAATGGTTGGAAGCGTTCAGCAGGTTGTTGATAAGATTCTTTATGAACATGAACTATTCGGGAATACCCGATTCCTTGCCCAGGCAAGTCTGGGAAATACACCTCATAAAATGAACATGAAGTCCATTGAACTGTTTGGTAACAAAGTAGTGCCGGCAGTCAAAAAAGAAATTAATTCATGAAGTTATCAATGATGCACCAAAAACGCAAAATACCATTATCAGTTCTCGAACTTGCCACAGTTATTCAAGGTGGAGATTCTGCCTTAGCCATTGCCAACACAGTCGCGGTGGCAAGACATGCCGAATCGCTGAACTATCGCCGTATCTGGATGGCAGAACACCATAATATGAAGCATATTGCCAGTTCTGCAACTTCTGTATTAATCGGCCATGTAGCCGGGAAAACAAATCACATTCGTGTGGGATCAGGGGGAATTATGTTGCCCAACCATAGCCCTTTAGTGATTGCTGAACAATTCGGTACTCTGGAAACAATTTATCCCGGACGCATCGATCTGGGTTTAGGGAGGGCTCCTGGAACGGATCAGCTAACTGCAATGGCGCTGCGGCGCAATAATATGGACACATCGTATAATTTCCCAGCAGATGTTAAGCAACTTCAAACCTATTTTAGGCATGAGAACGCAACTGCCAAGGTTCGGGCATTTCCAGGGGAAGGTTTGGATATACCGCTGTGGATATTAGGCTCCAGTACCGACAGCGCTTACCTTGCCGCACAAATGGGATTGCCTTATGCCTTTGCAGCCCATTTTGCACCCGCACAATTCCGAATGGCAATTGAGATTTATCGCAATAATTTCAAACCCTCAGGACAATTGGATTCCCCCTATGTGATGGCTTGTGTTAATGTTATCGGGGCTGACTCGGATGAGGAAGCTGAATTTCTGAAGAGTAGTCTGATCCGATTGTTCAACGGAATAATTACAAACACACGAAGTCCGCTGATGCCTCCCGGAGAATTGCCTGAAAGTTACCGAAATCCTGATGTGCGTGCTTTTGTCAATAGTATGTTGGCCTGTACCTTTACCGGAAGTCGCAATACCCTTCGGACCAATCTGTCAGCCTTTATTGCTGAAACAGGAATCGATGAACTGATGGCAGCAAGTTATATTTTCGATTTTGAAGCCAAACTCAAATCTTTCACAATTCTTCATGAAGCATTGAATACATAATGGCCATTCAGGTAATAACTTACAAAATTTAATAGGTTCAATCCCTGGAATCCTTTACAAAATATAAATGCTAAAAAAGATTCACAGGATAGTGCAAAGTGCTGTTAACGAATAATTTGTCAATGGACCTTTTTAGTGATAATGGTATCAACCTTCTTCCAACAGATGGAATCGTAAATTATTTTGGCAAAATTATGTCAAATCAGGAGGCTGATTTTTTTTACAGCTGTCTCCTTGACTCAATTGCCTGGAAATACGATGAAGCGATTATCTTTGGAAAACGGATCTTAACAAAACGGGAAGTTGCATGGTATGGAGAATCGAATTTTAAATATACCTACTCAGGAACAACTAAATATGCGCTGCCCTGGACCAGGGAACTGGTAGAATTAAGAATCCTGGCTGAAGAAAAAACAGGTGAACAATATAACTCGTGCCTGCTTAATCTCTATCATAACGGAGATGAAGGGATGGCCTGGCACAGTGACGGAGAAAAAGATCTTAAGAAAGAGGGTGCAATAGCCTCTCTTACCTTGGGAGCAGAAAGGAAGTTTTCTTTCAAACATAAAGAGAGCAAGGTAACCGTTTCGTTAATACTGGAGCATGGAAGTCTGCTTGTAATGAAAGGCACCACTCAAACCTATTGGCTGCATCGATTGCCTCCTTCAAAATTAATTACCCGCCCAAGAATAAACCTAACCTTCAGAACCATCGTTTCAATCCCCTAAATCAAAAGTCGAAATTTATGAGTATCTTCGTATTGTAGCAAGACCAAATCTTATCCTGATTTATCATCAAAGGAGTTAATATTTTATGAACAAGAGCATAAAAATATTATCGTTTGTAAGCGGATTGATCCTTTCAGGTTGTGTTACGCTTTACAAGCCGAACCCAATCCATTCTCCGCTACTGAAATACAAGGGTGAGGGAAATGCTTCGGCAATATTGGGACTTTCTGGCTCAGGATTGACAAATTTGCAGGCTGCATATGCTATATCCAACCATACCGGTCTAATGATTGACGGAATGTATCATAATCGGAGATCAACCAGTTCTGATTCAATTATTGAGAAGCTCAATATTTTCTTTGCCGAAGCAGGAGCCGGTTATTTTACGACATTCGGTGCTGAAAAAAATGGACTGTTTCAATGTTATGCGGGGGGAGGTTATGGCAGTTCAAAAGATATCATACATTCTTCGTATCCGCCTAGTCCTGAAGCAAATGCTAAATATTACAATTTATTCATACAGCCCGGCATGGGTTATGTAAGTAAAAATATCGAGGTCGCTTTGGATTTAAGGGCCAATTATGTCTGCCTGTTTGATATAAATGCTTACCTCTACAATAAATTTGAATGGTGGAACACCAATTTTAACTATTATTCCGGTGCAACGCTTGATTTTATGAATCTTGAACCTTCGCTTACCCTTAAAGCAGGCAGCGATAAAATAAAAGGTATTATTCAGGTCGGAGTTATCATTCCTGCGATTAATTCCAAATCCTATTTTGATGTGAATAGTTCATCCCTTTTAATCGGACCGCTATTTAAATTATCTTTCGGGTTAAGTTATTCCTTCGGGATGAAGAGGTGACAAATATTCTTTAATAATGAATTCGGAGGGATGTTTTCATCAATTCAACCTGACGGAGTCCATCTACCTTTCAACCCACTGTTTTAAGATGAAGCTGATTAAAAAATTGGAATACCCAAACTATTCATTTTCGGGTAGTAACTTAGATTCTTAATCGGAAACAATACGCATCTGAATGTGTTTATTATTTTGATCGCAGTTGATGGAATTTGAAAAACTTGAAAATGAATTTCCCAGGACGAAAAGTAAAGCGTTTAAACTACTAAACATCGCCTAAAATGGAGAATCAATCAGCCGAAGTGGATCGATATATTGCAGGTTTCCCTGCGCATTCCCAGTCTTATTTAATGATGCTTAGAACGATAATTAAAAATTCCGCACCCGCTGCGGTTGAAGTTATCAGTTACAATATGCCGGCTTATAAATTGAATGGTATTTTGTTCTATTTTGCGGCCTTCACTAAGCACATCGGTTTTTATCCGGTATCCTCTGCAATCAGAGCCTTCAAGGAGGAATTAACGGCCTATAAAATTGGGAAGGGATCAATTCAATTTCCGCTCGACAAACCATTACCTGTCGATTTAATATCAAGAATTGTGGAATTCAGAGTCAATGAAAATAATGAAAAATCCAAAAACAAAAACAAAAATTTTTAAGATGAATCCAGTAGTACATTTTGAAATGCCGGCAGATGACAGGAAACGGATGGCAGATTTTTATTCAGGGGTATTTGGATGGAAAATGCAGATGCTCGGGGAGGAGATGGGTAATTATGTGATTGCAAACACAGGAGAAAATGATGAAAATGGGAGACCAAAAATGCCCGGAACCATCAATGGTGGATTTTTCCCACGGAAAGCCGATTGGCCAGCTCAGCATCCATCCGTTGTTATTGCGGTGGATGATCTTCAGGAGGCCATAATTAAGATTTCATCTGCGGGGGGAGAGGTTCTGGGTGAACCAATGGAAATACCCGGGATTGGCTTTTACGTATCATTTTTCGATACGGAAGGAAATCGCGTTAGCCTTCTCAAACCATTCATGAGTTGACTCTTTTGAACCAACCAGACGATGCACAAGAAAACAGGGATTTCAGAACATACCATTGCCAGAGAGAAAGGGCGTAATGATTGGTATAAATCGTATAAAGTAAGAATTGCAAGAGTTGAACAGAATTGTGAATTCTCAGAATTAACCAATAAGCTTCTATGAGATACTGGCAATTAGGCAAGTTCAGAAATCAAAATGTATTTTACATCTTTTTAATTTTAATAGCTTACCTTCAATACGGATGTTCGAAACAGCCGGGAGCCGACAATATTCCTGCAGAAAATAGTAAGGGTTATTATACGGATGGATCAAAATTGATGAAGGATGGAAAATCCATGGAGTTCAGGGGAACCAATAAAATGAGTCTGTGGGATTGGAATTATGACCAGGTCTCCAGCTGGGGAATGGACATCACAAGGGAATGTATCGATATGAAAATGACAAGTGATGATGATCTTGAGCGCCTGGTTACCCTGGCAAGGAATAAAGGTTTTGTGATCATCCTTACCGCATTCTGGTATGATTCTGATGCTTTCCCTGGAGGTTCTTCTCCATATCCTGATTGTCAATTATTGGGTTCTACCCCATCTATGGATCAAAGATACCCGCAAATCATCAATAAGTGGAAACATATTGCCAGACTGTTTTCAAATCAGTCCGATGTTTGGTTTGGTATCTGGAACGAACCCTACGGCTGGGATAAGGCCAATACAGCCAGTAGTGATCAATGGCTGCTTGATGCCTCTTCACTGATAGACACCATTCGTGAGACCGGTGCAAACAATATTCTAGTGGTTTGCGGAAACGCTATGGGACAGGGTCATGAACCTTTTCTTGAAAAAGGGGCTCAGTTATTGAATGGCAGAAAAAATATAGTTTTTGACATTCATGCCTACAATACCTACTGGAATATTCCGGTCGCTGCGATAGAAAACAGGATCAATGAACTTAAGAATATCAATGTTGCCCCAATCATAATTGGTGAGTTTGCCAATAATGGGGAGGAAGTATATCCGGCGGTACTCGATGCCTGCAGAAGTACGCATACCTCTGTATTGGCCTGGCTTTGGGGACAATACCAGGAACCGTTTAATTCAACCTTTAAGGTTTACTGCGGTGAAAAAAGAAATTAAACTGAATTCACCCTATATATGTTATTGCTCATATAAATCACTAAATCAAATTCCATGAAACTAATCCTTTTGTTCCTGTTTCCCTTTGCCTTAATGGCACAAAATATGACTAATCAAAATTCCGGTTCCGACAAAGCCGTTGCCTTTGTAAAATCATTGAATCCGGTGCAGCAAAAAAAAGCGGTATTTCCGTTTAATGAAATGAACCGGTATGAATGGCACTTTCTTCCTGCAGCCATGGTTGGACGTACGGGCATTGCCGTGAAGGATCTCGACTCCTTACAAAAGGAAAACCTTCATCTGCTTCTTCAGGCCTATCTGAGTAAGGAAGGATATGTCAGAACAACCAATATCATGGATTTCGAATACCTTCTAAAGGAGATGCAGCCCCAGAATCCAAACCGTATACCTGAGAATTATTCGGTATCAATCTATGGAACACCGTGTCAGGACAGCATTTGGGGATGGAAATTCTCCGGTCATCATCTTGCACTGAACTTTACAATCGTTAAGGATAAGATAGGCTTTGCACCCTTTTTCTTTGGAGTGTATCCTGCTGAAGTTAAAGAGGGTGTCAAAAAAGGGACACGACTCTTAAAAGATCAGGAAGATCTGGGGTTTGAATTGATTAATTCATTGACTCCGGATCAAAAATTCATAGCTATATTTCAGCTAAAACCATACACTGAAATCGTGACAACAAATTCGCAAAAGGTTGGGCAACTAGAGCCTGTCGGTATTTTTGCGCATGATTTGAATCCGTCTCAAAAAATAATTTTAAATAAAGTTATTGCTTCCTACCTCTTATCGATGCCCACTCAATTGGCCAATGCACGTATAAAAAAGATCGATACCGAAGATATGAATGCCATCAGATTTGGCTGGGGCGGAGAAACAGTTCCCGGAAAACCGCATTATTACAGGATCCAGGGGAAGACTTTTTTAATTGAATTTGATAATACTCAGGACAATGCAAACCATATACATACGGTTTGGCGTGATTTCAATGGCGATTTTGGGGCAGATCTGATCCGCGAACATTATCATGCTTCAAAACATCATAAATAAAATATTTAAAACTTATTAGCATGCAAAAAAATGCAATTATTAGTTTAAAATTGCTGGGTTTTATGTGGCCAACAGTAAACCCATTTCTTTTTTGCGCCCATCACCTTGATAATTATCCCACAGGTAATTCAGAGATGGGTCCGCTTAGCTCTCTGACTGGCAGGGATATTGGACACGATTTTACCATTAAGGATGGATGGCGCATGTATCACGGCCATAAAGTGCCCGGTTTCCCAGTCCACCCTCATCGCGGATTTGAAACAATTACAATTGTGAGAGAAGGGATGGTTGACCATTCCGATTCTCATGGTCAGGCAGGCCGGTATGGGATGGGAGACGTCCAATGGATGACGGCAGGATCAGGATTGCAACATAGCGAAATGTTCCCCCTTCTGAATATGGAAGGGAACAATCCAACTGAATTATTTCAGCTTTGGCTAAACCTCCCCAAAGCTAAAAAATTTGCAGAACCCCATTTTAAAATGTTATGGTCTGAGGATATTCCAGTTCATAAAATCCCAAGTGCAAACGGTAAAATGACCGAAATAAAAATTATTGCCGGAAGTTACCAGGATTTTAGAGCGCTCCCTCCAGCCCCCGATTCATGGGCTGCAGATCCGGACAACCTGGTTGCTGTCTGGACTGTCAAAATGGAGCCGGAAGCCCGGTGGATTGTTCCGGCTTCCAGCTCGGAAGTAAACCGCACAATTTATTTTCATGATGGATCAACGCTTGATATTAATGGCGTAAAAGTCGATTCACATAGCGCAATTAGCCTGATTCCGGACCAGGAACTTTTAATCACAAACGGAAATTCAGAATCTCAGTTACTCCTATTACAAGGCAAACCGATCGAAGAACCAGTGGTTCAATATGGCCCTTTTGTAATGAATACTCAAACCGAAATACGACAGGCAATGGCAGATTACCGGCAGACAGAGTTCGGAGGATGGCCCTGGCCGCAACACGAAATGGTACACCCCAGATCAAGAGGACGGTTTGCAAAATACCGGGATGGTAAGGAGGAGATCCGATAGAAAAATTCAAGTATTGAACCGATTTAGCAACAACTTTAATAAAAAACGGACCGGGATCCGAAATACTTAATAAAAGTACTTGACGGTATCCAAGTAAATCTTATTTTTGCTACCCTATATATGTTTTTCCACACATAACAATCAAATTATATGGAGCAAAAATCCCCAAATCGCAGAACTTTTCTCAAAACATCGGCGGCTACGGTAGCCGGTATGGTGATCATTCCGCGTCATGTCCTTGGTGGCCCTGGCTATGTTGCGCCCAGTGACCAACTCACAAAAGCAATAATTGGAACCGGCGGCATGGGTCGCGGCCATATCTCCTACGAAGGGACTAAAGTCGTTGCAATTTGCGATGTTGATAAAAAACATCTGGAATTAGCCAAGTCAATGATTCCCAATTCAGTAGAATTATTCCACGATTACAGGGAACTGCTATTGCGTCCGGAGATAGATATCGTCCATATTGCAACCCCTCCACATTGGCATGGCTTAATGGCTATCGAAGCTGCCCGCGCCGGGAAAGATATCTGGTGTGAAAAACCGATGACCCGCACCATCGGTGAAGGGCAGAGGGTTGTAGAAGAGGTGAATAAGCATGGTCGTATGTTCCGCCTGAATACCTGGTTCCGCTTCAAGGATAATTTTTACGGTCTGGGAACAGAGGTTAAACCTTTGAAAAAAGTTATCGAAAGCGGAATCCTTGGATGGCCGCTTAAAGTTACAGTGAGCGGGAATACCGGCTTTGACTGGAAATTCTTCTGGCGCGGCGAAACCAACCTCTCGCAACAACCTGTCCCCGAAGAGTTGGATTACGATTTCTGGCTCGGTCCGGCTCCCCATCGTCCATACAATGTGGAACGCGTACATTCCAAGTTCCGCGGTTATTGGGATTATGATGGTGGTGGTCTTGGCGATATGGGTCAGCATTACCTCGACCCGGTTCAATACCTGCTTGGCAAGGACAATACCAGCCCAATTAAGGTTGAAGTGGATGCTCCTCAACAACACGAAGATGCAGTCGGTTCATGGCGCAGAATTGAGTATACCTATGCTGATGGATGCAAAATCATCCTGGACGGCGAAAATAAAGATAAAGATGCAGCCTATATTGAAGGTCCCCACGGTAAAATATTTAAGGGATTTGAATCTGATATTCCAAACCTGAAACAATTTATCGAAACATTACCTGATCCCGAACCCCGCATTACGACCTTCTCTGAATCGGTTAGAACCCGTCAGAAATTTGCCCTCAATGAAATGAACGGACACCGCTCATGCACAATGGTTAATATGGGAATTCTGGCAGTTCGATTAGGCAGAACGTTGAATTTTGATCCTGACAAGCAGGAATTTATTAACGACGAAGCTGCTAACCGGTTAATCCATCAGCCTATGCGGGCACCATGGACAACGATTTAATTTATCCTTTAAAACACATAGTCTGATGAATAAGATATTTAATTCTCTTTTGGTCATGCTTGCCCTATTGATGATTACCGCTTCAATACAGGCGCAGGACAACAGAACTTTAACCACGAAAATTGCTGACCTGCTGGCGCAGATGCCATCAACTAATCTTCCTCAACGTGATAAATTGGCTGAAGAGCTAATTTCACTCGGTAGTGAAGGATTTCAGCTGCTCGCTGATAAAATAACTCCTTCAGGGAAAGGTGATAATACATCTTTGGTTTTTGCGATAAACGGACTGACCCGTTATGCAAGCCAACCCGGTAAGGAAGTCCAAAGAGCCTTTGCAGAGTCTGTTTACATTACAGCATTGGAAAAAGCCACGGATACCGAAACAAAGGCTTTTTTCATGCGTCAGCTAAAATTAATTGGCAAGGACAAGGCCGTTGCAGCCGTTGCTTCTTACTTGAATAATAGTGAGTTATGCGAGCCGGCAACCTTTGTGCTCACCTCTGTAAATAGTGAGGCAGCCAAAAGCGCACTCCTGATTGCCTTATCAAAGGGTGAAGGTAAATGCCTGGTTACCCTGATCAGAGCTCTAGGTGAATTGCAGTTTGCCGCTGCAAATGGAGAAATATTAAAACATATCTCATCAGATAACCAAAATTTAAGTAAGGTATCGCTTGCAGCTGCAGCTGCCATTGGTTCCAATGAATCTTATCAGCCACTTTTGGAAGCAGCGCAAAAAGCTGGTTTTGTCTATGAACCAACAAATGCCACTTCAGCTTTTGTCTCCTATGCCAACCGCTTAGGAGAAACCGGAAACCTTACGCTTTGTGCAAAGGCCTGTGACGAAATTGTAAAGGTTTGCCAGTCACCGGCTCAACTTCATAATAGTTCCTCTGCGCTGGCCATCTATACCCGTTTTTTTGAAAATGAGGCGCAGCCAAAACTTCTTAAAGCATTTGATAACAACGATAAAGCCTTTAGGTATTCAATCCTAAACCTTGTCGGAAAAAGCCAGAAGGCTTCAACAAAATTATGGATGGCAAAGGCGGCTAAAGGACAACCAGAGCCAAAAGCAGAAATCATTACAGTGCTTGGAAAGAAAGGGGACCTTTCTGTTGCAGAATTTGTCAAAAAACAGTTTGGTGATAAAAATAAGATGGTAAGTGAGGCAGCTATCTCTGCTTACGCAAAGCTAAAAGGGAAAGAGGCAATCCCCGATTTAACAGCATTGCTTGCTAATGGAGTTCAACCCGCATATACTGCTAAAACACTTTCATCACTCTTAGACGAAAAAGGGTTGGATCCGATTGCCGCGATACTTGAAAGCGCACCACTGAATTCAAAAAATGAAATTATTACTTTGATTGGTGCGAAATCAGGAAAACGTTATTTCGATCAGTTATATAAATACACCCAAAGCTCGGATCCACTAATTCAGTCAGCCGCATACGGTGCCATGGTCAATACTGCAACACCAAAAGAGATTGATCGCTTGGTAAAACTGCTGTATGCCACAGAAGACTGCGATAAAATTAAGAGTATTCAGGAAGCATTAGTAAATGCAGCATCGCAAATAAGCGGTGAAAATGAGCAGGTTGCCCAATTAATTTCAGCAATGGGAGAGGCATCTAAAAAAGGACGAATTCTTGAAGTTTTACCTCGTTTAGGTGGGATAAAGGCGCTTAAGGCGGTAACCGGCTATATTTCATCATCTGAAAAGGAAGAAGCTGATGCGGCGTTTAATGCCCTTGTCAACTGGAAAGACCATGCCGCTTCAGGCGCATTATTTGAGATCATTCAGAATGCTCACGGGACAAAGTTGTCCGGAGCCATCAATGGTTTTGTTCGCCAGATCAAGAGTTCCAAACTTCCTGACGATCAGAAGTTATTACAATATCGTAAGATTTTTGGCTATGCGACTGACCTTAAGGACAAAGAGCTTGTGATTAGTTCAATAGGTCGGGTTAAAACTTTCCTCTCCCTGATTACTGCTTCTTCCTATCTTGAGAATCCTGAGTTAAAAGAGGAAGCTGCTCAAGCCGTAATGGCTATTGCATTGCCTTCTCAGGGTCAAAAGGGGATGGCTGGTGTCGCGGTCCGCAACGCGCTGAATAAAGCACTAAACAGCCTTACTGGCAGCGAAAGTGATTATGACAGGGCTAAAATTGTCAAATACCTCGATGAGATGAGTTATGAGGATGGTCTGGTCCCTATGTTTAATGGAAAGGATCTAACGGGATGGCAGGCTTTAGTGGGAAATCCAGTTACAAGGAAGAAAATGGACCCCAAAGAACTTGCTAAAAAACAGGTAGAAGCTAATTCGAAATTGAGTGGAAACTGGAGTGCAAAAGATGGTTGCATTGTATTTAATGGAGACGGAGATAACCTCTGCTCCGTAAAACAATACGGAGATTTCGAAATGGTTGTGGATTGGCGAATTACAAAAAAAGGGGATAGCGGCATTTACCTGCGCGGATCACCACAGGTGCAGATCTGGGATACTTCACGTGTAGAAGTTGGCGCACAGGTGGGATCAGGGGGTTTGTATAACAATCAGAAGTATCCCTCAAAACCATCCAAAGTCGCCGATAACCCGATAGGTGAATGGAATACTTTCCGGATTAAGATGATCGGCGAAAAGGTGACGGTCTATCTTAACGGCGAATTGATTGTGGATAATGTTACCCTTGAAAATTACTGGGATCGTTCAATTCCAATTTTTCCCAAAGAATCTATTGAATTGCAGGCACACGGAACAGATTTGGCATTTAGGGATATCTACGTGAAGGAGTTAAATAATGACGAATATACCGTTCCTGCAGAGGAAGTTAAGGATGGATTCAAAGCGCTATTCAATGGAAAAAATTTCGATGGATGGACCGGGAACCTTATAGACTACCATGTGGAAAACGGGGAAATTGTGCTTCATCTGGACAATGGTCCTTCACATGGGAATATCTTTACTTCAGACGAATACAGTGATTTTATCTACCGCTTTGAATTTCAGCTCACACCTGCTGCCAATAACGGTATTGGAATCCGTGCGCCTCTCGAAGGGGATGCAGCTTATCAGGGTATGGAAATTCAGGTTCTCGACAGCGAAGACCCTGTTTATAACGACCTGGCTCCTTACCAGTATCACGGATCTGTATATGGGATTATCCCCGCTAAACGTGGTTACCTGAAACCTGTGGGGCAATGGAATTACGAAGAGATTATGGCTAAAGGAAACCACATTAAGGTAACACTTAATGGAACCATAATACTTGATGGAGATATAAAAGAGGCTGCGAAAAATGGTCCCATGGATCATAAAGCTCATCCGGGCCTGTTTCGGGAGAAGGGACATATTGGCTTTCTTGGACATGGATCTGTTGTTAAGTTTAAAAATATCAGATTGAAGGAATTAAACAAAAAATAGCTATTTTTATAGCTGATTAATTGATAAGAAGCAGACTTTAAACTTATCGCTTAAGCCACTCATATCAGACTTATTATCTGATTGAGTGGCTTAATTTGGTCAATACATGGTACTAATTATTAACAGGAAAATTACAAAATGAGTAACCAAAACTTTCCGGGCGTGGCGCAGACACGAATGCTCTCCATCGACTTCTTCAGGGGATTTACGATGTTTATGCTAATTGGTGAGTTTTCCGGATTCTTTGGCACTTTAACAAATTCAGCTTTTGACGGGACGGTAATTTCTGCTTTAGGACATCAACTGGAACATGCCGATTGGATCGGATTACATTTCTGGGATCTGATTCAACCATTTTTCATGTTTATTGTCGGTGTTGCGATGCCCTTTTCAATGACAAGGAGATGGAACAGGGGTGATAGCTGGAATGTCACTTTACGCCATGCAGCAATTCGTTCCCTATTATTGCTCTTTCTCGGCTGGGCCCTCTATTGTATTGGTCCGGGAAAGATTACTTTCCGTTTTACAAATGTTCTGGCTCAACTTTCAGTAACCTATTTTATCGCATTTTTGTTGATGCGAAAAACTGTTAAATGGCAGTTGATCCTCTCTTTTTTGCTGATCCTTATTTCTCAGTTACTTTACCTATATTGGAATGTTCAAGGATTTAATCAACCGTTTATGCCCGATCAGAACTTTGGCGCATGGTTTGACTTAGCGCTTACAGGGACACCCGGTGGTGGTCATTGGGTTGCATTTAATGCGATTCCTACAACTGCGCATACCATCTGGGGAGTAATCACAGGAATGATGCTGATGAACCATTGGACACCTAAAAGAAAAATTCAAACCATGGTGGCGGCAGGTCTGATTGGCTTGTTCATTGGATTTTCATTAAGCCCTTTCATCCCGATTATCAAACATATTTGTTCATCCTCCTTTGTATTCGTGAGCGGAGGATGGTGTATGATTGCAATGGCTTTTTCATACTGGTTAATTGATGTAATGAATTTTAGAAAGTTTTCCCTCTTTTTTGCAATAGTAGGAATGAATCCGCTTTTTATTTATCTCTTTGCCCACACCAATGGAAACAGCTGGAT
The DNA here is from genome assembly GCA_903918045.1 of uncultured Bacteroidia bacterium. Lineage (GTDB taxonomy): Bacteria > Bacteroidota > Bacteroidia > Bacteroidales > Prolixibacteraceae > JAAFHB01. Next base: position 24,532 of record CAIXCY010000210.1, on the reverse strand, counting down.
TGAAGCAATTGCCAAACCTTTTATAAATTTAATTTTTAGTCCCCTTGGGCAATTAGCTAACGACATGGCACTCACACTTGCCGTCTGGGCTGGATTATGGGGAATATGTTATTTTCTGTATGCCCGTAAAGTTTTTATTAAGTTGTAGATCAAGTAAAAGAAAGTGAAACAAAGAATTAAGAAAATTTTAATAAACCTTTTGAAACTAGGCGTTTCTGTTGGTGCTATCTTGTGGGTTTTATCAAAAATATCGTTTAAGGAGGTTTTGGGTGTATTTTCTACAGCTAATATCTATTACCTTATCGGTGCATTTATTCTGCTGGTTATCTCATTTATTTTTTCTGCTTTCCGTCAGAATCTCTCCTTCAGAAATACCGGTGCACATATTTCACAGGCTCTGAATATTAAATTGTTCTGGCTCGGAATGTTTTATAATCTATTTCTGCCTGGAGGAATTGGTGGTGATGGTTATAAGGTATATCTTGTGAATAAATACCGCAAAAATGGTCTCAAAAAAAATATCGGAACAATGCTTGTAAACCGGATTGCTGGTCTTGTGGCAATCGGTATGATTACAGTTATTTTATACTATCTGTCCGGGTTACATCTCGAATATGGGAAACAAATGTGGATCGCGATACCTTTTATCTATGGTTTTTACCTGGTTGTGCTGAAATATTTTTTCAAGAGTTTTCTTAAAATCCATGCCGGATTATTCTGGTGGTCACTCGCCTTACAAGGAATGCAGTTTATATCTGCAATCCTTATTCTTTCTGCTTTTCATCAGTCTAAAGACTTGTTTGACTACCTCTTTCTCTTTTTTGTTTCCGCCATTGCTACAGCTCTTCCAATTACAATCGGCGGTATTGGAGCCCGCGAGATGGTTTTTTTAATAGGTGCTAAAACCCTCGGCCTGAATAATGAATTATGTATTGCCTTAAGCCTTATGTTTTTCCTCCTTTCTGCCATTATCTCAATGGGCGGTTTATATTGGGTTTTTCTACCTCCTTTCAGACGAGAACCTGTCCCACATATACAACATCCGAAAAATGTTACATCCTGAAGGGTTTTCAATGCTCTTTCTGAAACATTTCAATTTTGTAAAATTCAGATTGTCATTCCGGTTCCTAGATTTACCCGTAATTTTAAAGAGGTAAAACAATGATCAAATATATCATAATCATTGTTTATATCGTCTCAATGATCGTTGTTGGGATTATTTCTTCAAGGAAAATCAAATCTGAAGGCGATTTCTTTGTAGCAGGTAAAAAAGGAAGTGTCTGGCAAATTACAGGTTCCCTCTTAGCTACCATTTTAGGGAGTTCGGCTATTCTGGGAACAGCTGATCTGGCATTAACACAAGGCTGGGCCGCCTCATGGCTCCTGCTGTGTGCTTCTTTTGGCCTTTTTATGCTCGTTCCGGTCTCAATGAAAGTTCGACGTCTTGGGAAATTTACCCTTCCCCAAATGATTGGAGACTTTTACGGTACTGAGGCAAAAATGATTTCTTCATTGATTATTTCAATTGCCTGGATTGGCATTATTGCAGCTCAGATTATCGGAGCGGCTAAAATTATGACAGGTTTTACCGGATTAGATTATTACACTGGTGTTTGGGGTGCCGGAGCCGTCTTTGTATTTTATACAGTTATTGGTGGTCAGATTTCAGTGTTAAAAACTGACCTTTACCAATCATTCATAATTATCGGTGGAATTTTATTAACGGCAATATATCTTCTGATTACAGAACAGGTATCGCCAATTGTAATGACTCCCCTTAAATTCCCATTTAATGAGGGTTTTCATCCCTTCGATCTTATTGTCCTGCTTTTAACCTATTCAACGACTTTTGTTGTTGGCCCCGATATCTATTCACGTATTTTTTGTGCAGAAAATGAACGGATTGCCAGAAAAAGTGTATTAATTAGTGCTGTTGTCCTAATTCCATTCTCGTTATGTATAACATTTCTGGGTGTTTTTGCAGCTTTTAAGTATCCTGGTATTCATCGACTTAATAGTTCTGCGCTTATTCCGGTGATGATGAGCACGTTGCCTGAGTGGGGGATCGGCTTACTTGTGGCTGCATTGCTTTCTGCTGTCATGTCAACGGGTTCAACAACATTGCTTACCTCTGCTACGATAATCGGGGATCCTTTATCTGACGGATTTAAACACCAGAAATCAGTACGAAATACCAAGATTATTATGGTTGTTATTGGCCTGCTTAGTATTCTTCTCGCCTTAAGCATCCATTCAATCATCCAGTCGCTACTCATTGCACTGACAATTTTCTCTGGTGCATTTATTATTCCTACACTTGCTGCCCTTTTAGGTTTTGCTACAACTAAAGGACGTAGTAGTTTTGCTATGATAATTGGTGGAATTGTCGCACTTTCCGGAAAAATAATTGCCCTGAATGGTGGGAATATCTCTGGTAATTTATTAATAATCATAGGTTTCATTTTAAATGCATTGATTCTTTTTGTCGGTATTCGAACAAAAAATAATTAATTTAGTACTTTTATGATCCGGAAAATATAAATCATTCCAAAAATGAATTTGCACCGAATATTGTTATTCACAGCTGTGGCTCTAACCCTGCTTTCATGTAAAGAACCACTTCCCAGACCAGTTATACGAATTATTCCACAACCTGTCGAAGTTGTGGAACAGGATGGTCTATTTTTAATTACGCCGGCAACAAAAATTGAAGTAGACAACGGGAATGATCAATTACGTACCATTGCTGGGTTTCTCACCGCTCATATTGAAAAATACTTTGGGATTTCCAATTCGATTGTATACTCAGGCTTTGGAGCAAAGCAATCTGTTCAGCTAAAACTGAATGAAAACCTTAAAATGGGAAAGGAAGATTATCATCTTACGGTCTTGCCATCCGGTGTGATTATTGAGGCAATAGCTCCCAATGGGTTGTTCTATGGTGTACAAACGTTAATTCAACTTATGCCACCTTCTCCTAAAAATCTTAACGAACTTATAATTCCTGGGGTTGAGATTAAGGATACTCCACGTTTTGCATGGCGGGGACTCCAATTGGATGTAAGCCGCCATTTTATGCCCAAATCATTTATTCTGAAGTACCTTGATGAGATGGCCATGCATAAATTTAACACTTTTCATTGGCATTTAACGGATGATCAGGGTTGGAGAATTGAAATAAAGAAATATCCAAAACTTACTGAAATTGGTTCTGTCCGAAAACAAACTATTTTAGGTCATATCAATAACATAGCTGGAACCGATACAATTGCCAGTGAAGGTTACTATTCGCAAAATGATGTAAGGGAAATTATTGCGTATGCGACTGAACGTTTCATCACAGTACTTCCCGGAATCGAAATGCCTGGTCACGCCCTTGCTGCATTGGCAGCCTATCCCGAACTGGGTTGCACCTCAGCAAACTATGAGGTCGGTACCCGATGGGGTATATTTAGTGACACTTTTTGTCCTGGAAAGGAGGGGACCTATACTTTTATAAAAGAGGTAATGACTGAAATCGGAACACTTTTTCCCGGAAAGTATGTCCATATTGGCGGTGCAGAATCTCCTCAGATCAGGTGGGAGAAATGCCCTGATTGTCAGCTTAGAATCCGAAGAGACACCTTAGATTCAACCACTGGCCTTCACAACTATTTTGTGAAAAGGGTTAATAATATACTTGATTCACTCGGAAAAATAAGTGTAACCTGGAATTTACTGCCTAAAGATACAAGCTCATCGAAAGGGGTTGTGATATCCTGGCAAAACGGAGAGGAAGCAAATGCAGTTGCCCGAAAAAAGATTAAAACAGTTCAATCACCTGTTAAATATTGTAATTTTGACCAGTATCAGGCAGACCCCTCCCGGGAACCACTCGCTGTGGGTGGTCTTTTAACCCTTGAAGAGGTTTATAATTTTGACCCCATATCTGTAAACCTTTCTATTCCGGATGGTAAATATATTATCGGAGCTCAGGCCAATATTTGGACACCCTATATAAAAACACCTTTATTTGTAGAATATATGACCTTCCCCAGGGCTGCTGCATTCTCCGAAGTCTTATGGTCACCAAAAGCCGCAAGAAATTACCCATGGTTTAAAAAACGGCTTCTTGTTCAACTTAAACGATACGAATCGGAAGGTATCACTTTTTGTAAGTCTGAATTCAAATCTGCAGTCAACTAATTCGAATTGAAGTTTAATTCTCTAAAAATAAAGGCCGGTAACTTTGAAGCTACCGGCCTTTAAAATTTCTTTTTATCGGGTTATTACTTTGCAATTATTACGAGTACTTTGGAAAGACTCCAGAACTCTTTTGCATTTACAATCACAATTTTATCAACCGATTTCTCACCCTCGATGCGGTATGAACTCTTTGGATGTGAAGTTACAATGGTAATCTTCTTTTTCATTACAGGAATCTCATTCACCTTAGTGATGTCTACTTTAGTGAAATCATTCATGTTAAGATCAGCTAGTAAATTTTTAGTACGGCCAATTCCAATAAAGCCACCAGCGCCGGTAATGATCTTTTTATCCTTTAGTTCCCGGTTAGTCCCGATCACATAATACGCTGTATTGAGGGCTTCAGTTTTGGCATCGATATCTGCCTGTTTTTTCGCATTATCAGTTGTTAGATTATTCACATTGGTGTTTAAATCTGCAACCTTAACATTAAGGTCTTTTACCTGGATATTGAGTTTACCCAATTCATCAGTCAACTGAGCAATTTGTGTGTTTTTTTCATCAATTGATTTATTCAGATTGTCAATCATTTTCTGAAGTTCTGCCGCATGTCTGTTTGATTTGCTAAGCTTGGCAGTTAGTTCTGCAACTAATTTGCGATTCTTCTGAAGCAGGTTATAGATGTATTTAATATCGCTGGTTATTTGTTCCTTGCGGGAACCTTTGACCTCGCCTGCCTTCGCGCTTTTATCGATAATCTGTTCTATCTTTTTGATTGAATCCAGGTTAGCTTCAACAGCATTAAAAGTAGTAACAAAATCAGCTATATTAGAATCTTTGTCAGTTCCAACAGCTCTCAGGCTATCGTTTTGCGCCTGTAATCTTGCGATTTGTTCCTTTCGGTGAGCGCATCCGGAGGTTAGAATAATTACCGGAATTAATAAGATGTAAATAATCTTTTTCATGTTTTGAATCTTTTAAATTAAATATTGATTAAAACTAATGGAATTTTTGCACATACAAAAATAATTTAGGAATAATTAACAATACATTTTATTTTTTCGCTCTTTCAAATCCTCATTTGAAATGTATTCATCGTATTCCGTAATCTTGTCAATGATCCCTTTTGGTGTCAATTCTATAACCCGATTTGCGATAGTCTGAATAAATTCATGGTCATGCGAGGACATTAAAACGTTTCCCTTAAAATTGGTTAATGTATTGTTAAATGCCTGAATAGATTCAAGATCAAGGTGATTTGTCGGAGTGTCAAGCACCATGACATTGGCATTTCGCAGCATCATTCTTGAAATCATGCAACGCATCTTCTCACCACCTGAAAGAACCGAGATCCGCTTATAGATTTCCTCTCCGGAGAATAACATCTTGCCCAGATATCCCCTGATGTAATTTTCACTTGTGTCACTCGAAAACTGACCCAACCACTCCACGAGGTTGAGATCTGAATTAAAGAAATCGGAGTTGTCCATAGGCAGGTAGGCATTTGTTATCGTTTGACCCCAGAAGTAGGTGCCTGAGTCCGGTTTGTCGTGACCGGTTATGATTTCAAAAAGGGCAGTCATCGCTCGAGGATCACGTGATAGAAAGACAATTTTATCATCTTTTTCTACATTGAAATCTAAATCTTTGAATAATACTTCCCCTTTTATACTTTTACTTAACCCTTTTACCTCTAAAATCCGGTTACCTGGATCGCGGTCCGGGGTGAAAATAATACCCGGATATTTACGTGTTGAGGGTTGAATGTCCTCAATATTTAACTTTTCTATCATTTTTTTACGGCTGGTCGTCTGCTTCGACTTGGCAACATTGGCGCTAAATCTGGCAATAAACTCTAGAAGTTCTTTCTTTTTCTCTTCTGCCTTTTTATTCTGATTCTGCTGCTGACGTAATGCCAGCTGACTTGAATGGTACCAGAAGCTGTAGTTTCCTGCAAATAATTGAACCTTTCCAAAATCAATATCAACAGTATGAGTACTTACAGCATCCAGGAAATGTCGGTCATGCGATACTACAAGAACTGTATTTTCATAGTTTCCAAGGTAATTCTCAAGCCACATTACCGTTTCCAGGTCAAGATCATTTGTTGGCTCATCAAGCAAAAGGTTATCTGGTTTGCCAAAAAGAGCCTGAGCAAGCAAGACTCTCACTTTCTCTTTCCCACCCAACTCCTTCATTAAACGGTGGTGATACTCCTCCTTAATACCTAAACCACTCAATAACATGGCTGCATCGCTTTCTGCATTCCAGCCATCGATTTCGGCAAAGCGCTCCTCCAACTCTGCTGCCCTCATACCATCCTTATCTGTAAAATCGGCTTTGGCATATAAGGTATCCTTCTCCTGAATGATATTCCACAATTCTGCATGTCCGATCAGCACAGCATTTAATACTGTATGCTCCTCAAAATCATAATGGTTTTGTTTTAATACCGACAACCGCTCTCCCGGACCGAGCGAAATTGACCCTTTTGTTGATGAAAGATCCCCGGCGATAATTCGCAGTAATGTTGATTTTCCTGCCCCGTTAGCACCGATTACCCCATAACAGTTACCAGGTGTAAACTTTAGATTAACATCCTGAAATAAGGGTTTCTTCCCAAACTGAATTGCTAAATTTGATACTGTAATCATTAATTAACTTCTTGATTTTCCTGAGTGTAAAACATCTGTATTTTGATTGCAAAGTTAGCCATTTTTTTCAATCCTGTAATCTTGATTATCAAGGATATATAAAGTTAACCAAAATATAATCTCAATTCAATCTTATAATTGATAAATCGAACCGAATCGCCATACATTTTTTGAAACTCATTTCTGGTTACAGTTTGATAATTGTTGTTCATCATTCGCGTCCAGGCCTCAGTAGAAAGATCTGAAGTTGAACTCCTTCATTTAGCCACAGTAACTTATAGCCCAACCTGGCATTGTGTTTTATGCCTTTATTATATGTTTAACAAGGTGGCAATATCAAACTTTGTCATTTGCATAAACGCAGAAGCTACACGTTGCGATTTTTCCGGATCACTCATTAGTTGCCCTAAGATCTTCGGTATGATTTGCCAGGTTACACCAAATTTGTCATCTAGCCATCCACATCTGCTGTAGGTGCCACCTTCACCCAACTTCTCCCAAAAGTGATCGATCTCATCCTGGGATTCACACTCAATTACGTAAGAATTAGCGGGACTAAATTTGTAAAGTGGACCACCATTCAATGCCATGAATTTTGTGTTATTTAATTCAAAGTTGACAACCATCGAATTTTGGGAAGTAATTTTTGAATTATTAAAAATTGAACAATAATGTTCTGCCATTTGTAAAGCCTGTCCGTCACTCCACAAACAAGCATAAATTTGATCTTTCATGTTTTAAAAACATTTTTAAATGTGATTTATAATAGGATCTATGATGATCATCAAAAATTTCGGAAATGGTATTGTCAGAAATTCGGGACCAAAATAATAATCTGAATTATTGCATTAAATAAGAGTTGATAAATTCAACTTTTAATGTTTATTTCGGACTTAGCGGTTCATTTCCGTAAAGCTATACGACATATTATATTTATTTTCAGTTTACAGGATCGCATTTATACTGTTATTCCCTTTAACGTTTCGCTCGATTCTGGCAGACTCGGTATAAATTCCTGAAAGTTTTCGAAAATACAAAATTTTGGATACAAAAGAGGATTGGAACAGTTACTTTCTTTTATTCAGTCTAAATTAATTTATATTGGGAAATAAATTAGTTAAACCATTTTTGTAAAAAGGTCGTTTGGAGTTGGCCTTTTGCAGGTTGATTATTTTGTTGTTTTGATCCCACGTTACTTGCCTGATTTTTCGTAATCAATAATATTTGGTTACAACGGTATAATTTTGTCTCCTTCAATATCCATTATCTGAACAAATTTTTCATCTTTTTCTATTTCACAGGATGGAAAATCTAAAGTTGAAAATTTCCTCTTTCTGAGTAAATAGAAATCAACAATAATCGATCTCCTGTAAATTTCGGGGTGATCGGTTGAAACAACTTTGGCGGAAAGTTCAGCTCTTTTGTTTCGAAGGACCCTCAGACTTTTATAAAAATCACGGTGCGCAGCCAGAACCTTAATGAAGGCTTTTGGTTGTCCGGTAACCAGGAACTGAATTGCAGCAATGCCATCGAGTATCATCCTAATCATCAGGGTTTTAAAAAGTGTACCCTTGGGCAGATTTTTAAAAAGGAGAAAAAGGTTGTTTCTGAAATTGAGATAAATTTTTTTGGGATTGCCATACGGGAGACTGCCTCCTCCAAGATGAAACACCTTTGACTGTGGAACAATGGCCATTTTATAACCCATGTTTTTCAATCTCCAGCATAGATCAATCTCCTCCATATGTGCCCAGAAATCACTGTCAAAACCGCCCGACTCGTGCCAGAGTTTATTATTGATTAGCATTGCCGCACCGCTTGTCCAAAAAACATTTATAGGATTGTCATATTGCCCAAGGTCCTTTTCAATTGAATTTATCATCCGACCTCTGCAGAATGGAAAGCCAAGATAGTCAATAAACCCACCGGCAGCACCGGCATGTTCAAATTTCCCAGGTTCACGATGGGATAATATTTTGGGCTGGCAGGCAGCAATCATCGGATCACTCTCCATCATTTCAATCAATGGTTCCAGCCAGTTTTCAGTCACCTCAACATCAGAATTGAGCAAAAGCAAATATTGGGCGCTGTTCTGTTTTAAAGCCTGATTATAACCCTCCGCAAAACCGTAGTTTATGTTAAATCTAAGGAGTTTAATTTCAGGAAATTCCTTTTCAATCAGCATACAGCTATCATCGGTTGAAAGGTTGTCTGCCACAATAAGCTCTGCCCAATCGAAGTTTGAATATTTCACAACCGAAGGGAGAAACCGTTTCAAATGGTGGTATCCGTTCCAGTTTAAAATTACAATTGAGAGCTTCATCTAAAGGTGTAATTTATTAAAATCAGGGTAACTCAGAGATTAAACGACAGCAAGATTATGATTGTCAACTAATTCATTTTTAATTTCCTGCCTTTTATGTTTCCACTTCCGGTGCGACCACAACCAGAATTCAGGACTTTCGATTATTAGTTGTTCCATCAGCCTTGTGCTTTTTTCTGTAATCTCAAATTTTGCACACGCTTTGGCATTATCTGTAATAAGTACAAATTCAACCTGGTAAAATCCCCGTTTCATTTTTTTTGTTTTACCGAATAGAACGACTGTATTTAATTTGACTGCTATTTTTTCAGGGCCTACCAAAACAGCGGTTTCCTGATTTAAGAAATTAGTCCAATATTGTATATCATGAGCTCTTGGAGTCTGGTCGATGAGGAACAGAGATAAGTTTGGTATTCCGGCTTTAAGGTCATCCATCAAAACTCTGAATGTCATTGCTCTTTCGAGAGGAAGGGAACCAAACCTGCTTCGTAAGTGGATATAGAACTTTTCGAAGGCATTGTTGCGAAGTTTTTTATAGATCGCATACGATTTATGAGTTGTATGAAGCCCCCAGTTATTGAAACATTCCCAATTATTGTAATGTCCCATTAGTATAATTACTGGTTTACCCTGATCCATATATTGATTGGGAAGTTCAGGGTTTAGAAATTTCACCCGTTCTTTAACCTTTTTCTCCGAAATGCAATCAAAATAGAGTGTTTCCAGGAAACAATCGCAGAGGTGGTGGTAATATTTCCGGGCAATCAGATCACACTCTTTTTTCGATTTTTCAGGAAATGAATTGCTCAGATTCATATCGACGACGGGGCGACGATAGCGAACTATATAGAATAGTATAGCAAAGAGCAAATCAGAAACCAGGTAAACGGCCCAATCAGGCATTTTGTAAATCACCCATGCCAGCGAACGCAGGAGGTAGTAGCCTAACATCCGGCCTTGGTATTTGAATTCATTTTCATGCCATAAATTTTAGGGTTGTTGATTATACAATTACTTTGGAAACTAACTTTCCTGGTTGTTTGGTCAGGGATAATTATTATCAAGACTCAAAATTACGCACTTTTGGTATCTTCCCCAATTTATTTTTCTTATGTTTCCATCTTTTATGCGACCAGAGCCAAAATTCAGGGTGCTCTTTAATCTGCTTTTCAAGCAACTGAAGGCATTTTTCTGTGATCTCATATTTTTCACATTCAGATGGATTATCAGTCACTAACTGATATTCAACTTCATATTTGCCTCGCCTTATTTTCTGCGAATTGGCGAATAATACAATCGCATTTGTTTTTCGGGCAATTTTTTCTGCTCCAAGGATAACCGGTGTTTCCTGATTCAAAAAGTTTACCCAGTGTTGAATCTCATAGATCCGGGGTGTTTGATCAAACAGAAAAGCGGACATGGAGGGAATCCCTTTCTGGTAATTGTCCATCAATTTTCTAAAAGTTAATGATCGCTCCAGGGGAATGGCCCCAAAGTGACTTCTTAGGGAGTAATAGAATCGTTCGAAGGCTTTACTTTTTATCTTTTTATAAACCGGATAAAATGGGTATTTTGAATAGAGAGGCCAGTTGCAATACCATTCCCAGTTGTTATAATGGCCCAGAATTACGACTACCTGCCTACCCTTGTCCATATAATAATCGGGTAAATCCGCGTTAAGGTATTTTACTACCTGCTTACCCTCTTTTTCCGAAATCCGATCAAAATAGAGCGTTTCTATAAAGATGTCGCAGAAATGACGGTAGAAATGCTTTGCAATCCGTGTTCGTTCACGGGAAGATTTTTCAGGAAATGAATTTAAAAGATTACTTTCAACAACATCCCTTCGATACCTGAATATGTGATAGATAAAGAAATAGCAGATATTTGCAAATAAATAGTGAACACGCAGCGGAAACAGCCAAAATATCCAGGTGATTATTTTCAGTAAAGTGTAACCTGTTTTTTCCATAAATGCGAATAACCAGTTTTCAATTTTTATTAATGACAAGGTGATTGTGAACAAGGTTATAGAATTCTTCAAAGTAGGCGCTATTAGATGCGACAATTTCACCATTGAACAGAAATTGATCTGTACCGTTAAAGTCTGAGATTTTTCCTCCCGCTTGTTTAACAATGATTGCTCCGGCAGCTACATCCCAGGGCTTTAGTCCGTGTTCATAAAAAGCTTCGAACCTACCGGCAGCAAGGTAAGCAAGATCAGTGGCAGCGGAGCCTAATCTGCGTAATCCATGAGAATGAATCATGAAATAGCGCATCGATTTAACAAATGGATCGAGCATGTTCATGGCAGAATAGGGAAAACCAGTTGCAATCAATGCGTCAGAAGTTTTTGCGGCAGTAGTAACGCTAATCTCCTTGCCATTAAGGAAGGCCTGACTCCCTTTCCAGGCATAAAAACATTCGTCCTGTGTAATTTCATAAATCACACCTAAGACTAGTTCCATGCCATCCATAAGGGCAATGCTCACCGCAAAAGGTGGTAGTCCATGCACAAAATTTGTTGTTCCGTCCAGAGGATCTATAATCCACTGGAATTTATCATCAGTTTTGGAGGCTGTTCCCTCCTCTGCAATAAATCCGGAACCGGGTAATATTTTTCGCAGATTTTCAATGATCATGACCTCAGCCTGTTTGTCTACATAGGAAACAAAATCGGCTTTCCCTTTCACCTCAATATCAGCAAGATTAAATTTTTCCCTTTCACCAGCAATAAACGCCCCGGCTGTTTTGGCAATAGTTTGGACCTTAGCGCAAATTTTTTCCAGATTCATTTTTTTTTTGCAAAAATAAGGATAATTCTGATGCCAGAAAAGCATCACTTTTTTGCCGTCCACCATTTTTGTGAGGTTTAGAATCTGGTAAATAATGCAGATCCAGGTTTGTTAAAGTTGTCTTTGTATTTTCATAAATAATAATAAATAAGTATTGTCAGACTGGTTTATTTAATTAAACTTTTTAGGGAGGGATTATGTTACTGCACTATAACCATTAATTTTATAGCTATGGAAATTTTGAGAGTCCTTTTAATGGGTTTTGCAATTCTGATTGGAGTTATTCTTATCATTCCTCTTTTCACAAAAAAAAATATTTCAGTTGTGCGTGAGGTTTTGATCAATAGACCTAAGGTTGAAGTGTTTGATTTTGTTAAACTTTTGAAAAACCTGGATTATTTCAGTGTATGGGCGAATAAAGATCCCGATATGATTAAAGATTTTCGTGGAACTGACGGCACTGTAGGTTTTGTTTCATCCTGGGATAGCCAGATGAAAGATGTTGGAATGGGGGAACAGGAGATCATAAAGATTTCTGATGGAGAAAGGATTGACTATGAATTGCGGTTTATGAAACCATTTAAGGCAACCAATTTTGCAGACTTCACTTTTGAAGATATTTCAAAATCACAAACCAGGGTGAAATGGGGATTCTCAGGAAAGATGAATTATCCAATGAACCTTTTTTTGTTAATTCGGGATATGGAAGGGATGCTCGGAAAAGACCTTCAGAATGGGTTGGAAAACCTTAAAAATGTTCTTGAAAAATAATTGGCTTTAGGTGTACTTTAACCTGTGTTGAGTCTACTGGTAAGATTTCCGGCAGATCCAACACAGGGTTACTGAAATCATTTTAGTGAACCAGATTTAAAGATATTGGCAATGGTAGGCTACAGGAGCCGAAGCCCTCACTTTGAATTTAACATTCTTCTCAACTTCAAATATTCCCCCTTTAGGATAGGCTGTCCACTCCTCTGCACCCGGGAGCATAACATCCAGTTTTCCACCTGTGATTGTCATAATCTCTACCGAGGAGGTTCCAAATTCGTACTCACCAGCTTCCATTACACCTACAGTTGCTGTGCCTTCTTCATTTTCGACACCTATCGATTTTACACTCCCTCCAAAATACTCGTTTACTTTTAACATATTTATTTTATTAAAATTGAATAAATTATTTTTCGGAATATCCTGCAGGAATTAACAAGATATCCATCTTCCTCTTTTAAGCAATTTATGTGAACCTGAAGAAAAGAAATTGCCGAATTTTCACATCACTGAATTGTCTAATTATAGTAAATCACTTGCAAGTTCTGCCAGATAACTCCGTTCTCCTTTCACAAGGTTAATATGAGCGAAAATATCCTGACCTTTCATCCTGTCTGTAAGGTATGCCAATCCGTTTGATTGCATATCGAGATATGGGGAATCAATTTGCTGAATATCACCTGTAAAAATCATTTTTGTCCCCTCTCCGGCTCTGGTAATAATGGTCTTTACTTCGTGAGGGGTGAGATTTTGTGCCTCATCGATGATGAAATAACAGTTTGATAAACTCCGGCCCCTGATAAACGCCAGAGGACTGATCACCAGCCGTTCATCTTTCTTGAGGTCTTCTATCTGCTTATATTCTAAACTGTTATGATTGAAGCACCGTTTTATTACTGCGAGATTATCAAATAGTGGCTGCATATATGGAAGTACTTTTTCCTCGGCATCGCCAGGTAGAAAGCCAATATCGCGGTTACTTAGGGCTACGATGGGTCGTGCAAGTAAAACCTGCTCGTAGATGTTATGTTGTGCAATTGCCGCTGCCAAAGCAAGTAATGTCTTCCCTGTTCCGGCTTTTCCGGTAAGGCTGATCAGTTTGATTTCGGGATCTACAAGTGCATGTATTGAGAATGTTTGCTCTGCATTGCGTGGCTTAATGCCATAGGCTATTTTTTTATCTACCCGTTCAAAACGTTGTCGAAATGGACTATAATGAGCCAGAACACTTGACCGCTCACTTTTAAGAATGAAAAATTCATTCGGGAAAGGAGGTTTTTCAATTCCCGCTTCCTCGGTAGAGATGTAATTATTTTCGTAAAGTTTGGCAATTAACAGATCACTATACCCCCTGATTTCGCGAATACCTTGATATAATACATTGATATCCTGTATTTTATCGTTTTTGTAATCTTCTGATTCTATATGAAGCGATTTGGCCTTCATCCGAAGGTTCACATCTTTTGTAACAAGGATGACCTTTCTGTCTTTATATTTCTCCCTAAGGTATTCGGTAATTGCAAGTATGCGATGGTCAGGGATATCCTCCCGGAACGACTCCTTCAGTTTTTCTGAAAATGGTTTTCCTGTTTCAATAGTCAGTTTTCCCTTATTGACACCAAGTGGAATGCCACCGTTAAACAGGTCATTTCCTACGATATCATCGAGTATTCTGACAAATTGTCTTGCCTGAAAATTAATCTGATCATTCCCCCTTTTGAAACGATCCAACTCTTCCAGAACGGTTATCGGTAGGACAACATCATTATCGTTAAAATGATAAATGCATTCATGATCATGCAAAATTACATTGGTATCGATAACAAACACTTTTGACTTTGGCATTATTTCCGGTTTTATTTCACTCTAAAAATAGAAAAAAAATAGGAACGATTGTCTTTAAACTTTTGGAATTTGTCATCTTTGTTCACGATTTTGTCAATTAAACCCGGTGCAATGCAAAACTATGAAACGGTAATAAACTATTTATACGATCATCTTCCTTATTATCAACGTTCCGGGCAGGTGGCTTACAAAGAGAGTCTTCAAAATACCTTAGCTCTGGACCAAATGTTTAATCATCCTCACAGGAGATTTAAAACTGTTCATGTTGCAGGAACAAACGGCAAAGGGTCAGTTTCGCATATGCTTTCGAGTATTCTTATGGAATCAGGCTACAAAACAGGCCTTTACACCTCACCTCATCTGAAAGATTTTAGGGAACGGATCAGAATCAATGGAGAGATGATTGAAAAGGAGTTTGTTGTTGAATTCGTTGACAGGTTTCTTCAACTAAATATTGAAAAAGGGCTTGAACCCTCCTTTTTTGAACTGACTGTCATGATGGCATTTGACTATTTTTCACAAAATCATGCTGATATTGCCATTATTGAAGTGGGTTTGGGCGGAAGGCTTGATTCTACGAATATCATTAAACCTGAGATTTCGGTAATCACCAACATAAGTTATGACCATACATTCTTCCTTGGGGACACTCTTGGGAAAATAGCTTTGGAAAAGGCCGGAATTATTAAAAGGGGAATTCCTGTGGTAATTGGTGAGACGCATCCGCAAACCAGTGTCATTTTTAATGGAGTTGCGAATGAATTTTCATCCCCAATTGTATTTGCAGATCAGTCTTTTAATGCCGGCGCGGGTCTCTTTTCGATAGATGGAAACCAGATCTTTACAGTCAAAAAGGGTGGTGAAGTTGTATATTCCGAATTAAGGGTTGATTTACTCGGAAGCTATCAGGCAAAAAATGTTTGTACTGTACTTATGACAGTAGAAGAGCTTCGGAGACAGGGATGGAAAATTCCTGAGGATGCGGTTCGTAAAGGATTGTCAAGAGTTAGCAGGAATACAGGTTTAATGGGGCGCTGGCAGGTCATAGGGGCAAATCCGCGCATTATATGTGACACCGGGCATAATGAGGGTGGAGTGAAGGAGGTTGTAAATCAGATACTCAAGACACCTTATAAGAAGCTTCACTTTATAATTGGTATGGTAAACGACAAAGACATTGCAGGTGTGTTAAACCTTCTGCCGCGCGAGGCAATTTATTATTTTACGAAGGCTTCGATTCCACGAGCCCTGGATGAAAAGCAACTTATGAAAATGGCTGCTTTTTTTAAACTGGACGGTGAAAGTTATCCGACGGTTATCACAGCCCTTGAAGCGGCCCGCAGGAATGCAGGTGCTGAAGATCTGATTTTTATAGGTGGTAGCACCTTCGTTGTAGCAGAAGCTATTCCATGATAAACATTTATAAAAATTTAAGATGGAAAAATACCTCAGTCAAATAGGAGGGTATTTGATTCATGTATTTCAGTCGGCCTTCAGTCAGCTTTTTGTCTTGTTTGGCCCGCTTTTGATTTTGGCTCTGTTGCTTAATCTTTCGGCAGGAATTACTTCGCGTTTGAGTGTTCGATTTTGGGGTAGAAATCTCTTTCTGTATGGCTTTGGATGGTTTGGTTGTTCCGTACACGAGTTAAGTCATGCCTTCTTTGCACTGCTTTTTGGTCATAAAATCAGAGAGATTGAGTTGTTCAGGCCTAATAGTAATGGTGAATCTCTTGGGCATGTGAGTCATTCGTTCAATAAAAGGAGTATCTATCAAAAAACAGGAAATTTTTTTATTGGAATCGGCCCCCTTCTGGCAGGGGGTATAGTTTTGTTTCTGATTACTTTGATCCTTTTTCACATTGATATTACTGAGATCTTTCGATTTCGGATTTCCACGGCTATTTTTAAAAATAAGCTTATATTCCATCAATTTTTAACAGATCTTTGGTTCGGTTTAAACTATTGCAAAGGACTTGTTTTCGGTGGAACTGCAACAGTCTGGTGGAAATCAGTTTTACTTATTTATATTCTTTATTCGACCGGAAGTTCTATGACACTTAGTAAATCGGATCTAAACGGGGCGCTTGCAGGGCTTGTTTGGCTCGTCATTTTTGTGTTAATATTTAATTTTTTAACGCTTTGGTCAGGCGATTTTGGGGACAAAGGGGTAGCCTTTATGGTTCAATATATTTCTGCTTTTTATTTTCTGTTAATCCTATCATTTGTTGCTAATCTGCTTTTTATTATCCTCTTCTTTGTTTTGAATCTTCTAAAAAGTATTTTTATCCGGCGTTAATTGTCAAAATTCTTCCAGGTGCCAATGTTACTATTGGAAAGAATGCAGAAACTATTAACACTATAGAGAAAATGGGAGGCACCCATCCTGAGGCAGACCTTTCACAGGAAATTATTGACCCCAAATATAGATTGGGAACCTCGCCTTGCTATATGCTGGATGCTCACATTCTTGAAATTGCAACTCAGAATATAGGTAATGAGTTAATTAAATTAATGTAAGGAGTGTTTTGGGGTTTGTTGTCCACCTAAATAATTTTAATTCCGTTATTAAAACCGGTATCGGATACTTAATGCGGCATTATTCCCAAAGGCATTGGCATGATTAATCAGACCCAGTTCAGGCCGGTAGTCGAATCCCAATTGTATTCCCCCCGGAAAGGAATATTCAATTCCCACAACTCCCACAGCTGCGAGCAACATCCCTCCATTATTCGGTGCGTTAAAATTCTTATCCCAGTTTAAGGACCCGATTCTACCTCCAGCTCCTACAAACCAGTCAAATCCATCACCGATTTCCCAGGTCCACTGATAAATTCCGGCAGCGCTCCATGCGGTATAATGATTACCTGAGAGCATGCCAAAATCGAGTTCAAGACGATTTTTATCTGTGAGTCTATGTTGGAATGATATTTCAGTTTCGTATCCTTCTCCTCCTCCTAATCTTAATCCGAAGGCATTTTTAGAGAGCTGGGCGCTAACCATATTGACTGAAAGGATCAGCGCAACCACAAAATATAATTTTCTCATAATTTTCTTTGTTAAATGACAGGAATTTATTCTCAATTATTGTGCCAAAGGATTTTATAAAATTGGCTATAAATTTGAAGTGATTGACTTAAATCTTAGGGATTGAAAACTCCATGTATTTGCATCAATCGGAGTGAATACTTTAGTTTCAAATGATTCGAAAACCATTTTTCGGATCTCTTCAAGTGAGGATACTGCTCCTAAAGCTTTTGCCTGCATCATAATATTCCCTATTGCCGTAGCCTCGGTTGGACCGGCATAAACCTGAAGATTTGTTGCATTGGAAGTGTATTGACACAATAATTCGTTATTGGCACCCCCACCAATAATATGAATTTTTTCAATTTTCACAGGACTTACTGCGATGATTGAGTCAAGTGTTGCGCGATACTTCAGGGCCAGACTTTCAAAGATAGTGCGGATGATCTCGCCATGATTCTCAGGTTCAGGTTGTCCTGTTTTTCTGCAATAAGCAGCGATTGCAGCGGGCATATCACCGGGATTTAAAAAGTCCCGGGCATCCGGATCGATCAGACATTTGAAAGGTTGCGCTTTTAAACTCATTTCAACCATTTCGGGCCAGGTATAATTATGGTCGACAGACCAAATACGTCTGCACTCCTGAAGTAGCCAAAGTCCCATGATATTTTTCAAAAATCGGGTCGTGCCTTCGACACCCCCTTCGTTGGTAAAGTTCAGCTTTTGAATCTCCTCTGAGATATGCGGATGATCACTTTCAATGCCCATTAATGACCAGGTTCCCGAACTGATATAGGCCCAGTTTCTTCCGGTTGCCGGAACTGAAGCTATTGCCGAGGCCGTATCATGTGCTGCAACGGCAACTACAGGAATTGCTTTGCTTCCTGTTTCTTTCTGAATTTCCGGTTTAAGGTCTCCAAGCACGGTACCTGGCAGCACGAGTTCCTGCATCATCGTACAATCGATCCCTATTGTATTTAGCAGGTTATATTCAAATTCAAGTTTACCAGGCTTTAAAAATTGAGAAGTGGATGCAATTGAAAATTCATTTTTCATTATTCCGCTAAACAAATAGCAAAGTGCATCCGGTATAAAGAGAATATCTGTGGCGATTTCCAGCTGAGGTGAATTATCCCTTTTATAGGCATGTAACTGAAAAAGGGTATTAAATTGCATGAATTGGATACCGGTCATCTGGTATAGATCGTTCTTAGGAATCATTTTAAAAACCTCTTCCATTGCGGTATCAGTTCGTGGATCACGATAAGCATAAGGTAGTCCGACAATCATTCCATTCCTGTCGAGTAAGACGATGTCTACACCCCAGGTGTCGACCCCCACAGATTCGGGTTGAATTCCAAAATCCTGAATGCATTTTTTCAATCCTGTTTTTAATTCGCCAAAAAGGCTGAAAATATTCCAGTAGAATGATCCATTGATCTCAACCATTTGATTTTCAAATCGGTGAATCTCTTTTAGGCTAAGCAGGTTGTCCGCGATTGTACCCAGAATGGCCCGTCCGCTTGACGCACCAATATCGAACGCGAGAAAGTTCCTTGTAGACATGATATTTATTCAAAAGATTATGTAATGTGACATTTGCATTTCAGAATAACACTTCAAAAATAAAGGATTTATTTAAAAAAAGCTCCAAATCGCCATCCATAACGGTATAATTAAAATGCAGGAGGCATACGCAATCAGCACGAGACTTCCGCTCTTTTGCTGATCGCCGCCATAGTTTTTAATCTGGATTAAAATTGCGATTGCTGGTGGCGAAACAGCTTGTATTAGAATAACATCACTCATCAGGGCATTTGTTTGCTTAATATGCAGAAAGATCATTACCAATACTGTGAACAGTGGGATAATCAGAAATTTTACCCCCAATACGCGAACTGTATCTGAAAATGAGGGCCATACTCTTAACGAAATTCCTCCCAAAACTGCCCCAAGAATAAAATTGGCAATTGGAACTGTTGCAGTTCCGGTCAGTTCGATTGCATTGAAAATAATTTTAGGAATAAAGTGATGCAACCCGGATAACACAAACATGATTCCCAAAACGTTAGCAATAAAAGGGGGCGTTATAAACTGTTTCCATGAAAATTCGATCATATTTCCTCCCGTATTGAGAAATTTGCCGACACTCCAAAGAATTGGGTTTAATCCCATGATAATTAAAAATGTGTATAGGGCATATAGATCGAAATGTTCCGGGTAGATGGCCTGACCCAGCGGCAGAGCCAGATAGCCGGCATTTTGCATGCTGGCAATAGGTAGCAAGCTTTTTTTTGCGGACAGATCCCTGATGAAAAAAAGGAGCGCAAAGATTATTCCAACAGCAATTAGCCCGATTCCAACAAAGGGCAAAACCCACCAAAGTGGAAATTTTAGCGGATCGAGCGACTGGACGATCTTCGAAAAGATCATCGATGGTAGCAAAACATTGATTACTATTAAGGTAAGCCCTTTGACATCGCTCGATTTAAAGATCTGTTTTCGTACCAAAACTGCTCCTGCTAATGCAATGAGTAAAACCTGTACAAGTGCAAGGGCATTACTTGAAAGGGTATTGAAAAATATTTCGGACATACACGGTCATAATTTACCAAATGAACTCATCCTGTTTTCAGAACCAGAGAGCCTTATTTGATTGACAAACTTAGGGATAAATAGGGGTAATATGCCATGAAGTACCACAATTTAAGAACAAAACTTAATATCAATTGTTAGATCTTAGAATTTAAAAGGGCATCTTTGTCATATCATTCAATAATACTTAAGTTTAAAAATGTCGCTACTACCATCAAATGAAAACCAAGCCTCTGATTTACAGACTAATGAGCAGGCTTTTAGACAACTATTGGAAGACTTTAAAGCTAGCATGAAGCGTGCCTTTCACCAGGAGGATAAAATCGATCAGTTTTGCAGCACCCGAGGATTGCCACCCGCTGTTTTAAAGGAATTAATGTCATCAAATCCAATGTCACTTTGTATTCCTTCACAGTATGGAGGATTCAATGGGAATGTAAGGGAAAATATTGCTGTCGTATCAGCTGCGTCATACGAATCACTGGCCTTGTCCTTAACACTTGGAATTAATAACGCTCTGTTTATTCAGCCGGTTGCGAAATATGGACAGGATTCAGCCAAGGCAAAGGTCTTTGAACAGTTTTTGACTAATAGTGCCATGGGAGGTTTGATGATTACCGAACCGGATTTCGGCAGTGATGCCTTGAATATGGTTACTTCGTGTACTGAAAAAGATGGAATTTATCATTTAAAGGGTAAAAAACATTGGGCTGGATTAACAGGAATGGCTGATTTCTGGTTACTTACTGCACGTAAAACAACTGAATCAGGTAGTTTAATGCGCGATATCGAAATGTTTGTTTGCGATGTTCATGCACCAGGCCAAAATATTGTTGTAGAGGAGTATTTTGAAAACCTGGGCCTCTATCAGATCCCTTACGGACGAAATATTCTGGATGTTTATATTCCTGAGGAGAAAAAACTAATTCCAAAGACAAATGGTATCCAGATGATGCTTGACTTACTTCATAGGAGCAGATTTCAGTTCCCTGGTATGGCTCTTGGGTTTGTTAAGCGGATTCTTGATGAGGCGATTACTCATACAAAATCACGTTTAGTGGGGAATAAACCACTCTTTGATTACGACCAGGTTCAACACCGTCTTTCAAGAATTCAGGCTAATTTCACAATCTGTTCTGCTTTTTGCAACCGATCGGGTGAGATTGCCGGCGTTGAACATGATTTGTCGACCATGGGCCTTGAGGCAAATATAACCAAGAGTGTAACATCCGACTTAATGCAGGAGTCAGCTCAATCTTTACTTCAGTTAGTAGGAGCTAAAGGTTATAAATTAAACCATATAGCTGGAAGATCTGTCGTTGACAGTCGCCCATTCCAGATCTTTGAAGGATCGAATGATATTCTTTACAATCAGATTGCCGAATCGGTTCTGAAGCTGATGAAAACAGCAAAGGAAAAAAGTCTGTATCAATTCCTTAAAGGTTATGCAGGAAGAGCTGCTGACCGAATCCAGGAGATGGTAAGCTTTGATTTGGAGGCTCCCTTTGCCCAGCGCAAACTGGTTGAGTTTGGTCAGGTAATCAGTCGTATCGTTTCGATGGATCTTGTGCTCTATCTTGAAGAGAAGGGATTCAATAAGGATTTGGTGGATAATGCGGTACTTGTTTTAAAACAGGAAATATCATCAATGATCAATACCTTTCAGTATGCCAATGGCGCATTGGTGGTTGCAGATTATGAGGAGAAAAGTTTCTGGCTCGATTTCTAGTTTTTATCGCCTGTAAAAGACTCCTTTACTTGGCAGGTAATCTGATTGAGATTTAAAACCTCACACAATGACGCACAGAAAAAAAGCCTTAGGTTTTCAATTAAAATGAAAACCTAAGGCTTTTTTTCTGTTGTAAAACATTTTTATTCTGTTCTTAATTATACCTATCTTCGCTGCGTTATCGCACACGGAAGGCGGAATTACAAAGTGTCATTAAAAAATCACATAAGAATTATACTATGTCAAACAGAAGAGAATTTATTCAGAAATCGGCTATTGGGGCTACCGGCCTAACCTTAGGTGGTATAGGAATGAGCGCAAAAAGTTATGGCAGAATTCTTGGTGCAAATGATCGTATTCAGGTTGGAATTCTTGGTTTTTCCGGTCGTTTTGAAGGTGCCCTGGGATTAGCATTTCAGAAATATGCAAAAGAGATGAACTTTGAATTTGCCTCAGTCTGCGATATATGGAACAAGCGTCGTGGTGAAGGTATCGAATGGGTGAAAAAGCATAACGGTACCACGCCACTTGAGGCACACAATACCGATGAGTTTTACAACCAAAAAATGGATGCAGTGATTATTTCAACTGCCGACTTTCAACATGCCGTTTTATGTGGTCAGTCGGTTCGTGCCGGAATGCATGTTTATTGTGAGAAACCGTTTGCTGAGACGATGGATGATGCCATTTTTGCGAAGAAAGCCGTTAAAGAGACCGGTAAGGTAGTTCAGATTGGGTCACAGCGTCGGTCAGGCGCTAATTACCAGGCGGCTCATGATTATATTCAGGAGGGGAAGTTTGGTAAAATGTGCGCTGTTGAGATGACCTGGAATGTAAATCAACCCGGTCGGTGGCGACGTGTTAAAGAGGTGGCATCAATTAAGGAGTCAGATACCGACTGGAAACGGTTTTTGCTGAATCGCCCGTATGAGAAATGGGATCCCCGTAAGTATTTGGAATTTAGACTTTTTTGGCCATACTCTTCCGGTATTCCCGGGCAGTGGATGTCGCACCAGATTGATACGGTACACTGGTTTTCACATCTTCCACATCCACGGTCGGTTGCTGCAAATGGGGGAATATATGTCTGGAAGGATGGCCGGAGGAATTTTGACACGATGAGCGCCGTATTCGATTACGGCCCGCTGGATAACAAGGAAGAGGGATTCCAGGTGATTTATTCTTCGCGTCAGACTAATGAAGCAGGCGGAACGAAAGAGTGGTATTTTTCTAATGGTGGTAAGCTTGATCTGGATACCAATAAGATAACCTCTGAGGGTGGATTAAAAGAGAAATACGCCAAAGAGATGGGTATGAAGGAAAATCTGCTTTCAGAATTTGTCCTTCCTCAGGAGAAAGTTGAGACCAACTCAAATACTGGTGCCGATGGATTAACCAATGCCCACATGAAAAACTGGATGGATTGTGTTCGGGCAAATAACACCAAAACCAATGCACCTGTTGAGGCTGGTTACAGTCATGCCATTGCCATTGTAATGACTTCAGCCGCGCTTCGTACCGGTCAGCGGGCTACCTTCGATGAGAAAACCCAGCAGGTTATGGCAGGAGGGAAGGTTTTTAAATATTGAATTTTAGTGAATAAAGGATATTTCAGAAGATTGAAATTCCTATCATCTATTTTCCAGGTTGTATCAGAAGATGTTCATTTGTCTTTCGATACAACCTTTTTTTAGACTGATTGTTTTTTAAGGTCTTTGTATCAGGTTTATTTCGGAAAGTTCTATTCCAATCTGGTGAATTCCTGACAGTATTTTTCCCGTTTGCATTTCTGATGGCTTCTTTCTCCCCTGAACATACTGGGATAGCAGCGTGGGGTTCATACCGATTTTTTCCGCAAGAAAGCGGGCATTAATAACCCGATAATATTGAAAGAATTGTTTGAAATCAATTTTATTTTTCTCCCGGTTATTTTAATCCTGCTTCCTTGAGTATTTTTCGTTCCATGCCTTTACCAACCTCCTGGCTTCCGTGATTGGGGAATATAATTGTACCTGATTTCAAATCATGCTTCAACTTTACATGAGATCCTTTTTGAGAAACCGCATACCACCCGTCATTTATTAAAAGCCAATGAAGTTCGGAACACTTAATTGGCATCTAAATTAGTATATTAATAATCAAAAGTAAATAATAATTTACCTTTCAGCAAATAGTGTTCTGTTCTTTAGAGGGACTTTAAGGCTATAGTCATATGGATAATAGGCACATCTTTTTCGCGAAATTGGTGTCCAAATTCAGATTTTCCTTTAAGCCATGTAGTGAGAATAAATAGATGTCGCCGCAGGCTCTGTCATTGCGAGTCCCCATTCTGAAATCAGAAAAAAAAATAGTAATGACGTTATGACTTCATTGTAAGTCTCCAAACTAAAAACTATAACAAATTTTTAGGATATAATATTGTAATCAAGGAGTGAAATGTGAGAATGACAATCATTTATAAACCATGAATTTCGGAAGATTGCACTTCGACAGGCTCAGTGTGCCACTTCGGTACTCCAAGGATTAATTGTTTAGATTACAGGAGCTTTGGGGAGTGCCTCGCAATGACATTTTCGTTATTTTAAGGGTAAAGGATAGGGAGGAGCAGGCGGCT
>CAIXCY010000209.1 GCA_903918045.1 uncultured Bacteroidia bacterium | reverse complement strand
CCGGTGACGATGTTTCGCTTTCCTATAATCTTTCCAGAGGGGCAACAAATTCTGCAACCTCAGCCGGGAATATACCATTTATGACTGCTCTTCCCTATATTGGTGTACTTGATCCAACTAATTATTGGGGATATACACGGGCAAACAGGTATACCGATTTATCAGATAGTGAGAATCCTGTTGGGATTATAAATTTAACTCACCCTACAGGTACTACGTTGAACTATTCGGCTAACCTTTGGATTGAAATGGTACCATTTAAAGGATTGACATATCGGGTACAGGCGGGAGTATCGGGTTTCAATAACAGATCTACACTATGGAATAATAAATTTGAAGATTCAGCTAATACCACCCACCCAAGTAATTATTCCGAAGGTTATGCCTATAACTTCTCACCCATAGTCGAAAGCTATTTGACCTATACAAAACAATTTGGAAAACACGATTTTTCTGCGATGATTGGAAATACATGGCAAAATTATGCAACATCGGGCGGAATCGGTATTTATGGTGAGACCTTTGCCAATGAAACGGTAAAGAATGTTTTTCAGGCGCAGACAAAAATGATTAAAAACCAGGACAATGCGCAGTTTGCTTATCTTTCTTATTTTGGACGGTTAAATTATCAATACAATAATCGTTATTTGCTCACTGTTAATGCACGACGTGACGGATCTCCCCGTTTTGCACCTTCGAACCGCTGGGCTACATTTCCTTCCGTTGCATTAGCATGGAAAATGCATGAAGAGTCTTTTATAAAAGATCTGAATATTTTCGACCAGCTAAAATTGAGAGCCAGCTGGGGAATATCGGGTAATGATGCCATTGGTGATTTCAAGTATTTATCGCAAGTCTGGACAAATGGTGTTTACTACCCTTTAGGAAACGTTGAGGCTCCGGTTCAGGGAGCAACCGTCTCAGCCCCTTCATCACAGAGTATTAAATGGGAATCTACAGAATCAAAATCTGTAGGGGTAGATATGGCATTTTTAAAAAATGCACTTTCCATTACCACAGAATACTTTGTTAAAAACACGAATGACATCCTCTTTGCCGTTCCGCGTGCAGTGTCATTAGGATACGGTTTAGGTAATCCCGCCAGTGCAATTGTTAACGCAGCAAGCGTAGTAAACAAAGGATTTGAATTGCAGGTTGGCTATAAGAATAATATTGGGTCACTTAAGTATTCGGTAAATACGAACTATACTCACGTAACAAATTCGGTAACATCATTAGGCTTAGGCCAACCTTACTTGTCTGGAATAAGCAGGACAGCCAAAGGCGAATCCATCGGATACCTGTTTGGCCATGTTGCGGAAGGAGTATTCATGAGCAAGGCTCAACTTGACGCTGCAAATGAAGGTGCAAAAGCTGCCGCTAAAGCAAAAAATCCTGCAATAACGGATCTCGCGTTATCAAAAATCTATTATCAATATTCATCAACGGCACCTGGAGATGTGAAATTCAAGGATGTTAACGGCGACGGTATGGTTACAGATGCGGACCGGACAAAAATTGGCAACTCCATTCCACAGCACATTTTTGGATTCAATATAAACCTCGAATACAAGGGATTCGACTTTAATACCTATTTCCAGGGTGTTGCAGGTAATGACATCTATTATGGAAACTTTAAATTTTTGCGTGGCATGGAAAGAGCCGTCAATGCAGAATCATGGGTCTTGAACAGGTGGAGAAGTGAAGCGGAACCCGGTAATGGAATCGTCCCCCGCGCAATTATTGGCGATCCTAATGGCAATAATAGATTCTCTTCTTTACAAGTTTATTCAGGTAATTATATAAAACTGAAACAAATGTCAATTGGTTATACATTTTCTGAAAAACTAATTTCAAAACTAAAACTCTCAAATTTAAGGGTTTATGCAACCGGCTATAATTTATTGACTTTCACAAAATACCCTGGATTTGATCCTGAGTTCGCTAACGCAAACTTAAGCAGGGGTGAAGAAATGAATAATTACCCCGTTGCCCGGACAATATCATTTGGTATTCAGGTAGGTCTATAATTTTAAAAATATTTATATATGAAAAAGATTATTCCAATAAAAACACTGTTGCTTGTGGTGATTCTATTCGTTTCATCGTGTAACAAAGATATCTTGAATTATTCCGATCTAAAAAATTATAATACAGGTAACTACTTCAAAACGCCAGCAGAAATTCAAGCCGCATCCACAGCTATTTATAATGCACCTCGAATGAATGGCATGATGGGATTTCAATGGGAGGAAATTTGGGATGTTATGGCTGGGGAGTCTGAACCGACAGCTGCTGCTCTTCCTAATGAAAAGGACATGGTTCCTATATGGAAGTACATCTTTGTCAACACAAATTCAGCAGTCAACAGACTATGGACGGTGCTCTATAAAACAGTCCTTCGTTCGAACCTTGCAATTGATAAGGCACAAGATTATATTACGGCAAATGGGGATGATGCAAAACACATTGTCTCTTCGAGTCAGGGAGAAGGTTATTTTATGAGAGGTTGGGCCTACTCACAATTAGCTTTTTGCTTTGGAAGAGTTCCAATGAGAACTACTTACGATCAAGCCGGGAATGAGGATGCCCCAAGATCTGCAACTGTAGATATCGTATGGGCACAGGCAGAGAAAGATCTGAAAGCTGCGCAGACACTTCTGCCCGAAAGTTGGGATGCAACGAATACTGGAAGGGCAACAAAAGGTTCTGCAACAGGGTTTCTTGGTAAATTGTATTTGTACAATAAGAAATATGCCGAAGCAGATGCAGAATTTGCAAAACTTGCTGGTAAATATAGCCTTCTTCCAATTGCAAAATATATGGATAATTTTGGGGAGACTAATGAAAATAATCAGGAGAGTGTATTTGAAATACAATTTGCGTGGTTTGCCGGTAATGACCTTTGGGGTCCGGTTGCATCAGTAGAAGGTGCAAATAAACCATCCACTCATACTACCGGTCCAACATTATACGGATGGAATGACTGGGGTAACTGGAAATTCAATCCACGTCGTGTCCTTGATTTTACTTATAATGACGAAAGTGGTTCCCCATATAATGATCCACGGGCAAAATATACATTTTATGGAGGTATCGGAGATATGACATGGCAAGATAATATGCCTTCAGGTCCAATTCCTTATGATTTTGCCAAATTGGGTTACTGGTACAAAAAAGTTACAAATAAAGAAAATAAAGTAACTGAAAGTACTTGTCAAAGTGGTAATAATTTACGCCTCATGCGCTATGCTGATGTCCTGCTGATGCAGGCAGAATGCAAACTCTTTACCGGTAACATTCCTGGATGCATAGATTATATTAACCAGGTACGAAGCCGCGTTGGAGCGTTTACTTATCAGGGTTCCTATGACCAGACTAAGGCTTTTGAGCTGTTAAAACGTGAACGGCAGGTTGAATTAATGGGCGAAGGACATCGTTTCAATGATCTAAAACGGTGGGGTATCCTGGTTGAAGTTATGAATGTAGAAATGCAGGCTACCTTTGGAAATTCAAATGTAGAATCAAAACATTACTTATTCCCAATTCCTCAAGCGGAAATTGATTCAAACCTTGGACTCGGAGAAGTAAAAGACCAGTGGAATTAATAGTTAAATGATATTCCAATTGCAAAACACAAAACGACATATGTAACTCATTATTAGCATATGTCGTTTTGATTGTTTTGAAAAATCAAGCACCTTTTGTGAAATTAAAAAATATCGTAAATCTGCTTATTTGCCAGAGTGATATTGGTATGTGCATTACCCAAATGATGGATTTGAAATTTAATCATTGATTTTAATATGATCCTAAGAAAAGCGCTCATTCTTCCGTTATTATTTAACTTGATCTGCCTTGAACTCTTCCCGCAAGTTCCGGATAGTTTAAAAATGGAATGGGCAGGGATAATTGCTTCCAAGCTATCACTATCCGATCTGTCAGGTCATTTGTCGACAGCAGTTCAAATTAAGGATTTCCAGGATGGCGATATTTTAGATGAAATAATTAACAGCTTACCCCAAATTCAATCGTTAACAACTGATGCAAAACCTGGAGTAATTCAAAACCTTATCTCTCCACCTGAGACTGAAACGGATACAAGTATTACCGTATTGTGGGATAAACCCACTGAATACGAAACTGTTACAGGATACGATATTTATGTCGATGGTTCTTATTGGGGTTATTCAAAGATAACAAACTATACTATAAACGCGATAAAACCAAACAGGAGCTATTCCATTTCTATTGTGGCAAAAGATGCTGAAGGCAAAAAATCAGACAGCAGTAAATCAATAACTGTAAAAACCAAAAAACACGCGAGAGTTTTCAATATTATGGATTTTGGCGCAAAACCAGACTCAGGAGTTTTAAACACCAAAGCTATTCAACGAACAATTGATGCCTGTTCAGTAGGCGGAACTGTGGTGATTCCTTCCGGCACTTTTATTAGCGGCGCTTTGTTTTTGAAAGGCAATATGACTCTTTACATTGCAAAGGGTGGTGTATTGAAAGGAAGTATTAAAAGTGAAGATTATATGCCGTTAATTAAAACCCGCTTTGAGGGATGGGAATTTCCAGCCTATGCAAGCCTGATTACCGCCGGCAAATTAGATCCAGCAGGTCTTTATAATGTGATGAATTTAAGTATTAGGGGGGAGGGAACAATACGCGGTGGTGGAGCTTTATTGGGTAAGGATATGACAGCGAAGAATGCCAATGGCGCAAGAGGCCGCGGACGATTAATTTGCCTGATGAATTGCGAAAATGTAAATATTCAGGGACTTACGATTGAAGAGTCACCATGCTGGACGATTCATTATACCTATTCAAAAAATATAACCTGCAATGGACTTAAAATAAACTCAATCACAAGTAAAACTCCCAATGGGGATGGAATTGATCCCGATTCATCTGTAAATTCATATATTTTTAATTGTTCGTTTTCAACTTTTGACGATTGTATTGCCATAAAATCGGGTAAAAACCCTCAGGGTAATAAAGTCGGGAAACCATGTGAAAATGTCTTTATATCGAATTGTAATTTCATTCAGGGGCATAGCCTTGCCATTGGAAGTGAAATTTCCGGGGGCATAAAAAATGTGCAAATAATTGATTGTGAATTAGGTAATTTGTGGTTTGGTCTTCAGGTAAAAACAACCGAAAAACGGGGGGGCTATGTCGAGGATTTATTGGTGAAAGATTGCAATCTTCAATTGATTAAGGTTGTCACTTCACTTCCATATAACAACGATGGAGAGTCTGCTCCAACATTGACCAAGTTGAGAAATTTTGAATTTACAAATTTGAATATGACAAATGCTAAGACAGATCAACCAGTTATTTATCTGGAAGGATTCAGGGACACCGCTAATTATGCACGGAATATCAAATTTAAGAACATTCAGTTACCCCTAAATTCGAAAGTGACAATTAAAAATGCTCAGGATGTATTATTTGAACATGTTGAAATGGTCAATGGGGAAAAGCCTGATTATAAAATTAGCGAATGTACAGATGTGAAATATTGATGGTTAATTCCTGATAAATTGAAAATTTAAAGTACCTACAATGAAACAATTAATTGCTTTTTTTATTGCTCTGTCAATATTTCAGGTAGCATCTGGTCAAAAAGGAATATTTGAATTTGAGAAAGTACCCAGGGAAAGTGGATTTAAAATGGATGGTTATTGGATCTGGTGCGGCTCAATGATCAAAGTAGGTCCGACCTATCATCTGTTTGCATCGCGCTGGAAAAAGAATGGTGATTTCCCCGAAGGTTACCGACAAAATTCTGAAATTGTGAGAGCAACATCAAAATCACCCATAGGACCATTTAAATTTAAGGAAGTAGTCATCGGAGAAAGGGAAAGCTCCTTTTGGGATTCAAATATGGCTCATAACCCGACAATTTATAAAATTGGGGATGAATATGTATTGTTTTATATTGGAAGTGATTTTACTACCTTCGACACGACCTATAATCAAAAGTCCCTGATACGAAGAATAGGATATGCCTCTTCAAAATCAATTACCGGTCCATGGAAACGTTCCAATCAGCCAATCATTGATTCGGAATCAAATAATCCGGCCATACTTATTGACGGCCCAAAAATAAAATTGTTGTATAGGGATGCCTATTTAAAGGTCATCTTAGCAGAATCTGACAATTACAAAGGTGGATTTAAAACGGTAAATCAGGATGTGACACCTACCTGTAAACTGGAAGATTTTTATATGTTTAAATCGGATAATCAATATCATATTATTTGTGAAGACAATGCAGGTTTAGTAAGCGGACATGAACGATGGGGTGTTCATTTGTATTCATTGGATGGTGTTAAGAATTGGATGCCCTATAGTCCGGTGGTGGTTTACAACCATGATATTGAGTATACCGATAATACCGTTCTTAGATGCACAAGACGGGAGCGTCCGCAATTATTTATTGAAAATGGGAAAATTACCTGTTTGATAACTGCTGTTTACGATGGCAAAAATACCTGGAGCCAACCGGTGAAATTAAAACGACCAATTAAAATTGAAACATCTAATAAACAATTAAATAATTATAGGTTATGAAGAATATAATATTGGCTATTGCGCTGTTTCTTTGTTCAGTAAACTTATTTGGCGAAAAGTTTGTCACCGAAATTAAACCTCTGACAGGTGAAAAATGGTATGGAGCTTATACCGCCAAAGCCTGGTGCAATACCCCATTGAAAAACATCCGGTTTCAGCCTTTTGAATTAAATACTCCAAAAAAAGATTTGAATGACAATCTTGGAAACCAGGCTGCACCAGTTCTTTTATCAAACATGGGCCGCTATGTGTGGAGCAACGAACCTTTTGCGTTTGAACTGAATGAGGGGAATTTGATTCTTTATTCCGATACCGAAAAGCTGGAAGCTATTTTGGCGGGCAAATCATTGCGCGACGCCTACGTATCAGCCAAAGACAAATATTTTCCCGCATCGGGTAAAACGCCCAATCCATTGATGTTCAAAATACCGCAATACAATACATGGATTGAACTGGGAAACAATCAGAATCAAAAGGATATCCTGAAATATGCAGATAATATTTTGAAAAATGGATTCCCTGTAGGCGTTTTTATGATTGATGATATCTGGTCGAAAGATTATGGCACTTTTGAGTTTGATGCCAATACCTTTCCTGATCCTAAAGGGATGATGAATTCACTTCATTCAAAAGGTTTTAAGGTAATGTTGTGGCTTACCCCATTTATTAGCCCCGATGGCAAAGAGTATAAAGAGCTTGTTAAGAAAGGATGTCTGGTACTTAAAAAAGGGAGTAAATATCCTGCTCTCATTAATTGGTGGAACGGATACAGCGCGTGCCTGGATTTGACCAATCCAAATGCAACTGATTGGCTAAAAGGTCAATTGAAAAACCTGCAAACAAAATATGGGATCGACGGATTCAAATTCGATGCAGGAGATTTTCTGTTTTATACAAAAGGTTCATCCATTTATATGAATGAGGAGACGAATACTACAGGACCCCGGCAGATGGAGATGTATGCGAAATTAGGTACTGAATTCGACTACAATGAGTTCAGGGCTTGCTGGAAAATGGGAAATCAACCACTCGCCCAACGACTTCAGGACAAAGGCTTTTCATGGGATGATCTGAAATTGCTTGTCCCCGACATGATTTCAGCCGGCTTGATTGGTCATCCGTTTACTTGTCCTGATATGATTGGGGGAGGATTGCTGGAGGTTTTTGAAAAGATTGATCTGACAAAATTTGATCAGGAATTGATGATCCGCTCTGCCCAAATCCAGGCTTTGATGCCCATGATGCAGTTTTCCGTAGGCCCATGGCGAGTACTGGATGAGAAAAATCTGGCAATTTGTCGCGAGGCCGCCTTACTTCACGCCAAAATGGGCGACTACATTTTTGAATTGGCAGCCAAAGCCGCTAAAGATGGAGAGCCTATTGTTCGCCACATGGAATATTCCTTTCCGCAGCAAGGGTTTGAATCCTGTAACGATCAGTACATGCTGGGCGATCAATACCTGGTGGCACCGATGGTTGACAAAGGCGAGACAAGAGAGGTGAAATTACCCAAAGGCACTTGGATAGATGATTTGGGAACAAAATACAAAGGGGGGCAAACAGTAAAAATGATTGTGCCACTCCATCGGTTGGTATATTTTATTCGGCAGAAATAATCCAAAACAATAAAACTATAATATCATAAACAGATGAATCAACTATTTCAAAAGTCCTTGGCACTCGCCATTTTCGTGCTGTGTTTCTCATTGACAATATTTGCAGCAGAAACTCCTGTAAAAATTGCCATTACTGCTGATCATGAAGATTGGGTGTACAAGCTTAATGAAAAGGTTAAGTTTAAAGTCTCAGTAACTCAAAATGGCGAATTATTGAAAAATGTAAAGATCAGTTATGAGATTGGTCCAGAAAAAATGATGCCTACCTTAAAAGATTCGGTCATCTTAGAAACCGGTCAACTGGAGATTGAAGGAGGTGCCATGCAAGTGGCTGGTTTTCTTCGTTGTACAGTAAAAGCAAGAATACAGGAAACATACTTCGAAGGCAAAGCTACAGCTGCGTTTAATCCTGAGAAAATTGAACCAACAACCACTGTGCCTGCCGATTTTATTCAATTTTGGGACCAGGCCAAAGCCGATAATGCCAAAATTCCAATTGATGCACAAATGACTTTGCTTGCCAATAAATGTACAGATAAGGTGAATGTGTATCAAATCAATGTTCAAAACTGCAAAATAGGCATGCGGGTTTATGGAATATTATGCGTACCCAAAGCACCCGGAAAATACCCCTCAGTTTTGGAAGTTCCAGGAGCCGGTGTTCGACCTTACAGTGGTTTTGTAGCCATGGCCGAAAAGGGAATTATTACGTTGCAAATAGGTATTCATGGAATTCCTGTTACACTCGATTCGCTTGTTTATGCCAATTTAAGATATGGCGCTTTAGACGGATATAACACATTTAACCTTGATAATAAGGATGAATATTATTATAAACATGTCTATTTAGGATGTGTTCGCGCCATTGATTTTATAAATACGCTACCAGAATACGATGGTCATACACTGGCTGTTGCTGGTGGAAGTCAGGGCGGTGCCTTGTCCATTGTAACTGCCGCGTTAGACAAGCGGGTAATTTGCCTTTCTTCATTCTACCCGGCACTTTGTGATGTGACTGGTTATCTTTTCGGAAGGGCTGGTGGTTGGCCGCACGCGTTTAATAAACCTTCATTTGTAACGAAGGAAAAAGTGGAAACTTCTAAATACTACGATGTGGTCAATTTTGCTAAATTGTTGACGGTCCCCGGATTTTATGCTTTTGGATTTAATGACGAATCATGCCCTCCAACTTCAATATATGCTGCATATAATAGTATTACTGCACCTAAGACCTTACTTATTGCGAAAGAAATGGGACATGCATCGACAACAGAGCAACAAAACAAGTCGAATGAATTTCTGTATAGGCAATTGAATGTAAAATGATTTATAAAAATCTCTTTTCAAATCCGGTCAAACTTTCATTGATGATGTTCTTCCAGTACATGATGTTTGCCGTGTGGTGGGTCCCATTGGCCGCATACCTTACAAACATGGGGGTAGATGGAGTCCGGAAATCATTGGTGCTAAGTTCTATGGCCATCGGGTGCATGGCTTCTCCAATCATTGGCATGATAGCTGACCGCTATTTTGACGGGCAAAAACTTCTGGCAGCGCTGAACCTGTTTACTGCTGCCATGCTTTTGTCTGCGGGCCTGACCAATAACCCCGATTTGCTTTTTGTATTTTTACTGTTGGCTATGCTTTGCTATATGCCCACCTGGGGTTTGACCAGCACAATTGCCATGACCCATTCCCGGTCAGATCAGTTTTCGCGGATTAGGGTGTTTGGTTCGGTAGGCTGGGTGGTTTCCGGAATTTTTAGCCTGGTAGTGGTTAAGATTTATAATCTTCAATTCGACGGTACTAATCTCCCCTTCTACTATGCTTCGGCAATTGGATTTTTAGCAGCAATTTTTAATTTGTACCTTCCCAAAACCCCGTCAACAGGAAAAGGCAAAAAAACTTCAGTGATTGATGCGTTGGGTCTTCGGACTGTTCGTCTGATGAAAGACCGCAATTTTGCAATTTTTATAATCTTCTCTTTTTTGTCGATGATCCCTTTTTCCATGTATTGGTCATATTGTTCCGAATTCCTGCTTGACCGCAAATTTGAATACATCAGTATCACGATGAACTTCGGACAGCTGGCCGAAATGCTGTTTTTACTCACGGTTCCGTTTTCGATCCGGAAAGCCGGTTTGCGGGTTACCATGATTCTTGGTCTTGTTGCCCTGCTGGTTCGTTATGTGGCATTTTATACCGGTTCGGTCGCCGATATGCCTGTTTTTTATCTGGTTGGCATACTTGTACACGGTATCATCTTCGGGTATTTTTACCTTGGAGGACAAATATATATCGACCAAAAGGCGCCACAGGAACTCAAAGCCCAGGCTCAGGGATTTATCTTTTTTGTGACATTTGGTTTGGGACTGCTCGTGGGCAACTTTATCAGCGGACAACTTATTTCCAATTATTCACAAACAGCAGGCTTGGTCAGGACTTACGATTGGAACAGCATTTGGGCTGTTACATCTGCCATGGCATTTGCTCTTTTACTTCCATTTTTTATCCTCTTTAGAACTGAAAATCCCAAGAAAATAATGCTTGGAAAATAAATCTTATCATGGACAAGCAGAACAAATTTTCACGCCGCCGTTTTATCACCTTATCGTTGGTTGCTACTGGTGGAATGTGTTTATTAAGCCGGTGTGTGAATCCGCCTCTTTCAAGCTGGCGGTTTCTGACCGGGCAGGAATCCGTTTTGCTCGATGCACTGGTTGAACAAATCATTCCTGCCGATGAATGGCCCGGTGGGCGCGACGCAGGGGTTACCAATTTCATCGATAAGCAACTGGTCGGTCCTTATACCCGCTATCAGGAATCGTACCGGAAAGGTTTACATGCAATTCAGGAAACCTGCAAAACCAAATTTCAAAAGCAATTCGAAAATTTGTCGTGGGAGGAGCAGACCCAATTTCTGAAAAAAATGGAAGCAGGAAAAATGGAGGGAAAAGCATGGAAAAAAGGTTTCGACCGCGAGTTTTTCGAATTGATTCGCAACCACGCAATGCAGGGATTTTATGGTAGTCCCCGGCACGGAGGAAATAAAAACAATGTCAGTTACAAAATGATGGCGCTCGATTATCCTGTAATTATTGGTCAAAACCGTTATAAAAAATAATCCATGGGAAATAAACATGTGAATGCAATCATTGTCGGAGCCGGAGCCGGTGGTGGGGTGGTAGCAAAAGAATTAAGTGTTGCAGGACTTTCGGTTGTGCTGTTCGAGCGGGGAGGCTGGGCCACTTATGATGATACCGATACCGACGAATTGATCTCTCAGCGCACTACCGTTTTAGGTAATGCATACGGTCCTGACGATCAACGCTACAGGCGGGTTATGGCAAACCCGGATGGAAGTACAAAAATAGTTTTACCCAGCGAAGGTGGTTACAGCAATAATGCAGCCTGTGTTGGCTCAGGCACTGTAAGTTATGGTGCCATGGCGTGGCGGTATATGGAGGAAGATTTTAAATTAAAGACAACCTATGGGCCTATTGAAGGTTCGACCCTTGAAGACTGGCCAATTACTTATGAGGATCTTGAACCGTGTTATGAAAAAGCGGAGTGGGAACTGGGAGTGGCGGGTGATGATAGCTTAAACCCCTTTGCAGCGCCACGCCGAAAACCTCAGCCTATGCCTCCATTTTCGCATAACAGGGAAGCACAAATGTTACATGATGCGGCTTTGCGATTGGGATTTCACCCTTTCCCGATCCCTATGCTTCGTAATTCTGTTCCGTATGGTGGGCGTCCGGCTTGTTACCGAATGCGCACCTGCGTCGGATTTGCCTGCCCGGTGAATGCCAAAGCAGGAACTCATAATACCGTAATTCCTGTAGCTCTTCAGAGTGGAAATTGTGAGTTGCGAACCAATACCGTGGTGAGTGAAATAATTGTCAACGAACAGGGTAAAATTACCGGTGTCACCTATTTCGATGAAAAAAACAGGAAACAGGTTCAAACGGCTGACTTGATTATAATCTCAGCTTCTGCCACAGAAACAGCCCGTTTGCTTCTCAATTCCAAATCGAAATTCTTCCCAAAAGGAATCGGAAACGATAACGGTTGGGTGGGTCGCAACCTGCAGGGGCATGCTTATACGGGTGCATACGGGATTTTTGATGAAGAAGTGTACGATGATTTGGGTCCCGGAGCTTCTGTGGCGATCTGCGATTTCAATCATCATAACAAAGGAATTATGGGAGGAGGATTGCTGGCTAATGAATTTATCAGGATGCCGTATCTTTTTTCAAATATCCGTCCTCCCGGTGCAGCCCGTTGGGGAGCAGAACATAAATTGTTTCAGCGACTTAATTTTAAGAAAGTGGCACAAGTCGCAGGACCTTACCAGGAGATTCCAAATTTTGAGGCGAGGGTCGAAGTCGACCCCAATGTCGTAGACTTTTGGGGTATCCCCGTGGTCAGACTGTCAGGTTCAAGGCACGAAAAAGATGTAGAGGGTTGTAAATTGATGTCCGAAAAAGCTGAATTGTGGCTAAAAGAGGCAGGTGCAGTTTATACCTGGCAGTCGGTAGGCGGAAAAGGGCTAAGCGGCGGACAACACCAGGCGGGTACCTGCCGGATGGGAAACGATCCCAAAACTTCTGTCACTGATAAATATGGGAGAATTCATGCGGTTCCCAATCTTTTCGTAGCCGATGGAAGCTTGCATGTCAATAACGGGGGATTCAATCCGGCCCTGACTATTATGGCTCTGGGATACCGGGTTGGAGGCTACATTGCCAGTGAATGGTTGAAAGGAAACCGATTTAAATAAACTATAAACCATGACCATCAATAGAATTTATAAAATATCACTCCTGTCGCTGGCGATATTAATTGGAATTTTTATCGTATCATTTGGAACATTTTACACCTACTGGAACACTGCCTCAGCCGATAAAACCTGCGCATCATGTCATGAAATTCAGAATTCGGTCCACTCACAGGCACAATCCTCACATCGCAATCTGAAATGCAACGAGTGCCACGGTACTGCGTTGAGTAATGGCCTTCATAGTATGAGGGAGAAAGGGATGATGGTGATCAAACACATGAATATTAAAAGTGATGAAAACATCCTGATAAGCGAGGAGCAACTACTTGAGGTACTGAATAACTGCAAACGTTGCCATAGCTCTGAATTTGCCGACTGGAGTTCCGGCGGTCATTCTATTGATTACGAACATGTTTTTTTGAATCCCAAACACAATTCAACAGAACAAATCAACTTCGACTGCCTGCGTTGTCATGGAATGTTTTTTAAAGGAACAGTAAACGATATTGTCGAACCACTCAATATTAAAGGTCCCTGGAAATTAAAGGATATCACCAGGGCAACAATGCCGGCGATTCCCTGTATGGCCTGCCATCAGATTCATCAGGATGGGTCACCTCATAAAAGACCGGATTATTCCGGTCCAAAATCAATTTTTTATCAAAAACAGGATACCGGTTTTGTTGTAGGATTTTATGACCGTCATGAAAAGGTTCATGTCCCCATCACACAATTACCAAGATTATATTTGAAGGAGGGGGAGCGACCGGTTAAGATAGCTGATGATCCGATCATGCGCAATTGTGTTCAGTGCCATGCCCCCAATGCTGCACATCAGGCAGGAACAAATGATGACAGGACCCCACGCGGAGTTCATGAAGGATTAAGTTGTACCGCCTGTCACGAATTACACAGCAATAATTCAAAAAACAGCTGCATCTCCTGCCATCCTGCCATTTCGAACTGTAAGCTCGATGTAACGAAAATGAATACGAGTTATGCCGATCCAAAGAGCCCGTTCAACATTCATTGGGTATCTTGTAGTGACTGCCATAAGGGAGCTACAAAGGTCAAATCTGAGCTTCATAGGATAACTAATAATTTAAAAATGCATTAACAAGAAAAATCAAATAATGAACAACAAACACAAACTAACTTCACAAGAGTTTCTGATCCCGTTTATCCTGATTACATCGCTGTTTTTCCTCTGGGGAATTGCGCATGGTATGATCGATACGTTGGACAAAC
Source organism: uncultured Bacteroidia bacterium (assembly GCA_903918045.1). Lineage (GTDB taxonomy): Bacteria > Bacteroidota > Bacteroidia > Bacteroidales > Prolixibacteraceae > JAAFHB01. The sequence continues at coordinate 1,011 of CAIXCY010000209.1, read as the reverse complement.
ATTTTCAGCAGATTCTGCATCTGAAAAAATGGCAATCCAGTTTCATCCAGTTTGCATTGTACGGAGCTTATTTTATTATGGCATTGCCAGCCGGATACTTTATGCGAAGGTTTGGTTATAAGAAGGGGATCATTCTTGGATTGTCACTATTTGCAACAGGTGCATTTCTGATCGCAGGAACCACTTCATTTGAATCTTTTTGGATTTTTCTCACCTGCTTGTTTATCCTTGGTTGTGGTTTGGCAACTCTGGAAACGGCAGCTAATCCCTATTCAACCAAACTTGGCCCAAAGGATTCAGCAGCGCGGCGAATTAATTTTTCACAGTCGTTCAATGGCCTGGCATGGGTTATTGGGCCACTGATTGGTTTATATATTTATGGAAATCAGAGCAATAATGTTGGAGAAAAGCTCACCTCTATGATTTTGCCATTATTTATTATAGGATTGGTTGTATTAACTGTGGCTTTGATTTTTACACGACTTCCTCTTCCTGAAATAACGGAGGAAGAAGTGGGGACGGGACACGGAATTGAAGTATCCGGAGTTGAAGACAAATCTTCTTTTCATAAGCCATTATTAAAACAATCACATTTTGTAATGGGCGTATTAGCCCAGTTCTGTTATGTTGCGGCACAAACAGGCATATTCAGTTATCTGATCAATTTTGTTACCGATCAGAACCAATATCCGCGCTTTGACGTTAAAAATGGTCCCTATTTCCTGTCTGTTGGATTTGCACTTTTTATGATCGGACGTATGTCGGGAAGTTATTTGATGGGATTTATCAAACCTTCCCGAATATTGGCCCTTTACTCCATCTTGTGTATCCTGTTATTGCCAGTTGTCAGCCTCAAAATGGGATGGCTTTCGCTAATTGCACTTTATGCCGTATTTTTCTTCATGTCAATCATGTATCCAACCATTTTTGCCCTTGGGATAAAAGACCTGGGACCGAAAACCAAAAAGGCTGCCTCCCTTATCGTAATGGCAGTCGTAGGTGGAGCCATAT
>CAIXCY010000208.1 GCA_903918045.1 uncultured Bacteroidia bacterium | reverse complement strand
TCTGCAGAGAGGTTTTCCTGAAAAAAATCTTTTACAAATTTGATCGCCTTCTCCGTTTGTTTTAAATCGAGCTTAGGTTTATAATTCTCCGGGAAAAAAAGTTTCATACGTTTATACTTATCAGTTTTGCTGCAATGATACAAATTATTGAAATATCTCTGAAGATTTTGTAGATTATTAACCAAAAAAACTAGTCGAACCGGATAGCCTTATCGGGTTCGATCCTGGTGACGTACCAGGATGGGACCAGCAACATAAGTAAAGTCACAATCACCGTCCCTGCATTTAGCATTAGCAGGTGGGAGATTTTCAAATTAACCGGTACTGTATTTAGGTAATAAGAGGCAGGATCGAGCTTAAATATCCCGAACTTAGCCTGAATAAGACAGAAAGCAACGGCTGCCACATTACCCCAGAACATTCCTCTTACGATCAGGAAAGTTGAAATATAGATAAATATTTTACGAATACTCCAGTTTCCGGTCCCAACAGCTTTTAATACTCCGATCATTGTTGTGCGTTCAAGCATCAGGATTAAAAGCCCGCTTACCATATTAAATCCGGCTACCAGTATAATCAGACCCAGGATAATCCAAACATTCATGTCCAACAAATTTAGCCAATCAAAAATCTGGGGATATTTGGATGTGATGGCAATTGGACGAAGTACCGTTTCATCCTCTTTGGAATATCTGAGTGTAAGGTTCCGAATCTGTTGGGTAAGTGTCTTGATTTCACTAAAATCATCGATTGAAATCTCGAATCCGCTAATCTGATCTGGTTTCCAATCATTTAACTTTCTAACGTGCGAAATATCGGCGAGTACAAATAGTCTGTCAAACTCTTCAAGACTTGTACTGAAAATCCCGCAGATCCTAAATTTTCGCATTTTCTGACTATTGGTCTCTTCATTTAAAAAATAGGTGTAGAGTGGATCGCCAACTTTGAGCCTTAGCAATGATGCAACCTGCCTTGAGATCAGCACATCATCGGTTTTAAAACTGTCAGAAACCGAAAAAACAGATCCTTCAACCAGGTTCTCCTTAAAAAATGTCCAATCGAAATCGGGTGCAACCCCTTTTAAAACAATTCCGTGAATTTCATCATCTGTTTTTATAATTCCGGGCTTGGTTGCAAAACGCTGAATGCTTTTTATCCCCTTCAAATTCCTCACTTCCTGTAACCATGGTTGATTTTCTTGCACTGGAATAGTTTCGTAGGATGAGTTGGAGTCGAAATTAACAAGCTGGATGTGCGAGCCAAACCCAATTACTTTATTTCGGATTTCTTTTTTAAATCCGGTAACAATTGCCACGGAAAGGATCATTACGAAAAGCCCGAAAGCAATCCCGAATACGGCAAATGAAACGATCGATTCAGAGAACTTTCTGGCAGTTCCCCTGGCAAAGAATATGCGACGTGCGATGAATAATTCTGTATTGAATAGCAACACTTGATCTACTTTTGCGTAAAAATAGCGTTTTTTTATATTTACATTTGTACTTTTGGCGCATAATCCCGGTAGCCGTTGATTTTCCAACCAATTTAGCTTCCTAATTTCTTATAATACAACCAAAAATTCAAAATGACAGTAAGGCCAAAGAAGAATTTGGGGCAACATTTCCTCACCGATAAGAATATTGCCAAAGATATCGTGGCCCTGCTTAAGGCAACCAATGTCGGCAAAGTTTTGGAAATCGGACCAGGGATGGGGATGTTGACAAATTACCTGCTTGAAAATACCGGGTACGAAACCTCTGTCATCGAGATAGACCATGAATCTGTCGATTATCTTCACATTCATTTCCCTCAACTCAAAGAGCGGATCATTGAGGGGGATTTCCTCCGTATGGATCTGGCTGCTCAAATCTCTGATACCCCTTTTGCACTTATCGGAAACCTCCCTTATAATATATCGTCACAGATATTTTTCAAGGTTCTCGAAAACAAAGAACTTATTCCTGAGATCGTTTGCATGTTGCAAAAGGAGGTTGCCAAACGAATTGCCTCCGGACCGGGATCTAAAGTATACGGAATACTTAGTGTTTTTCTTCAGGCCTGGTACAATATTGAATACCTGATTGATGTTCCTCCACACGTGTTTGATCCGCCGCCAAAGGTGCAGTCAGCTGTAATCCGACTTACGGCCAACGGAAGAACCGATTTAGGTTGTAATGAGAAACTATTCTTTAAAGTTGTAAAGCAAGCCTTTAATCAGAGACGTAAAATGCTTAGAAACAGCATAAAAGGCTTTTCACCACGAATTGAAGAATTGGATGCTGTTCTGTTGACCCGACGCCCTGAACAACTTTCAGTGGAAGAATTTATCGATTTAACCAATAATATTGAACGATTGATGCTTCTTCCAACTTAGGCTGAAGCGTAAAATCAGCCAATGAAACAAGCCTTGACAGATAATCTCAAACAGACGCATGATGAATGCTGGTGAGTTCCATCTGATATTAAAAAAATAAATTTTAATCAGAAATGAAGCATAAACCAGTAGATTTTAAGTGCCTTTTAAACTGCATTCATTGCGGTTACCGGATCAAGGTGAGCGGCAGCGCGGGCAGGTACCACCCCCGCAATCAGGCCGATTACAATGCTAATAATCAACCCTGTGGCAATATTTCCAATACTTAGAACGAGGTTGAAATCAAATACCTGGCTTACCACAAAGGTTAACGCATAAATAATCAGCAATCCGATTGCCCC
>CAIXCY010000207.1 GCA_903918045.1 uncultured Bacteroidia bacterium | reverse complement strand
GTCATTGAAGGTGATCGATTGAGCTGTTTCGAGCGCTTCGCCCTGGATTGCAATCCAATCTCCCATGTTTCCTGTTGAAATAGAGGTATCCAGTTGTTTCAAAGGTGTTATCTTTGAGAATGTTGGTGCTACCTGTACACTCTCTTTTTTACTACAGGATGATAAAGCCAGAAACGTCACCGCGATCAAGAGGAAGGGTGCAATTTTTCTAAATTTTATATTTTTCATAGTCATATTTGTTTTAAATCCGTAATAATTAGATTACCAGCCAGGATTGTTTTTATCGATAAATGGGTTTGTATTCACCTCATTTGCTGGTAATGGCATAAGTAAGTGCCTGGTTTCTCTCCGTTTGATTACATCTTTTTCATCAACGCCAATTGCATTCATTGTTTGAAGATAAATCCCCCAGCGTAACAGGTCGAATCTCCTGATCCCTTCGGCGGCAAATTCTTTTGCCCTCTCTTCCAAGATATAAGACCTGAATGATTCGACTGTCCATGGAGTAGTTCTGGCGATATCACTCACCTTGGTGCTGTTATTACGTGTGTTTAATAATTCTACCTGGGCGATAGCATCAGCGGAAGGGCCATTATTTACTTCGTTAGCTGCTTCAGCATACAATAAAACAACTTCTGCATAACGGATAAAAGGCCAGTAATAATCACTGCGGCTACCATCGATAGGAGTTGTAAAATCGCGGAACTTCATCAGTTTAGAGCCGTATAAATGAGCATCATAGCGAAGAATATCAGATGGCTGGTAGCCGTCGGTACCCAAACGCACCTTGACACTGTCTTTTGCAGGATAATACGAATACTGGATTAAACCCGATGAAGTAATATTAAATGGTACGCGATGAATTACTCCCCATTTAACCCGTCCGTCATTTTGATCGAAGAGCTGATACCAATGATCACGCTGGACATAATAGCCAGAAGAGAGTGTCCCGTCATTTAAATAATATCCGGCATAATCGGTGGCAACATAATTGCTCATAGATGCATCGCCGGGCAAGGTTTGAAGTGAAAAGATGAATTCACCTTTATTCCTGTTTGCAGGAGTCCACAACTCCTGTTGTGAAGGATAGAGATAAAAATCGGCTGATTCGATTACCTCTTTGGCTTTATCCATTGCCAATTTGTAATATTCATTTGAATCAAATCCCTCATAACCTGCAACTACTGATTTTTGGAACGTAAGTTTTGCGGGGACTGAAAGATAGATTTTGTTTCCGTTGTCATCCATTTTTGATCCCGGACCACCCATTACAGAGATATTGCCCGATTTCATTGAGGCGGAAGCGATGGTGGCATATACTTTTGCCAGGACCGATTGTGCAGCACCTTTTGAAACATGCCCGATTTTGTATGCCGGGTCTTTAACGGAGTACATGGAGGTTTCAGCAAACTTCAATTCTTCAATAATATGCTCATAGACATCCTTGATCGGTGACCTGGGTTTGTAAAGTTCTGCCCCCTCTGAAATTGAGGTTTTATATAAGCAAAGATCTCCGTAAAACTGAACCAGATTAAAATAGCTCCATGCTTTTAGAAATGCGAGTTCTCCCATTGCATTTGCCTTTACCTTTGGATCGATATCCATAAGGGCGATAAGGGATTTGTGGTAATTGGCACGATGGATCGATTTGTAATAGTTATTATAGAAATTAAGATTCGATCCGTCTTCGTAAAAGTTACCGGCACCTAATGTTCCAAATGCCCAGGTTGGACCACTTTGATAATCGCAGTCGAAGTTTACAATGTTGTGATAATTTCCCCATTCGAAGGAGTAGTGAAGGGTATTATAGGCACCTGCTACCAGCTGATCATATTGTTTGCTGGCGACCAGGTCGTCTCCCGCAATGAAGGTGTACGTTTTCTCATCCAGTAAGCGGGAGCAGGATGTGACAAATAGGAAAGAAGCAATGACTAATATGCTTTTAAATATAGTTGATTTCATCTTTTTTTGCTTTATATAGAGTTGAATCATCAGAATTAGAATATCAATTGCAATCCCATACTAATTGTCCTTGCGCTAGGATAGGATGCCATGTCAACACCCCGACGGGATGCATCTTCTCCAAATGTATTCACATCAGGATCGTACCATTTGTATTTGGTAATGGTAAATAAATTGGTAACACTTGCAGTTACGTTCAATGACTGAACTCCCTGGAATGGATTCTTAAACGTATAACCAATATTTACGTTTTTCATTCGCAGGTAGGCGCCGTTATCGATAAACCTGTCAGAAGCTTTTAAGCTACGGGTATAAGTTCCGTCGGAACGTGGGGAGGTCGCATTTTTCCTGTTGGTGTCGGTCCAACGATTATCATAGATAAACTTTGGCATATTATCGGTACTTGCCAGGTCAAAACTCTTGATATTTACGTTCAGAATATCGTTACCGTAAGTACCCTGAAGGAAAAAACTTAACGAAATATCTTTGTACTGAAACGTATTGGTTAATCCGTAGGTGAATTTTGGATTTGTATTCCCAATTATCGCTTTATCTCTATCGTCGATAACTCCGTTTTTGTCGTTGTCCTTATATTTTACCTGGCCAACCATACTTTTGATTTTGGCATCCGATTCATCTTTATAAAGTGGGTTTGCACGCACTTCAGCTTCGTTATCGAAATACCCATCCTCCTGATAACCATAGATTAAGCCGATAGGTTGTCCGTTACGGCGTAAGAACATACTTTCCATGCCCCATGCCACATCCGAAAACTGGTCGGCGTCGAGTCCACTGATTTTATTCCTGTTGAACGAGATGTTGGCATCAATTTTCCAGTTGAAATCCTTGTTGGTCAAGGCATAGAAGTTACCCGAAATCTCTAGCCCTTTATTCTCTACATTCCCATAATTGGAGGCAATAGACGAAAAACCGGTACTGGCTGGGATAAACATATATTGGAGTAAGTCATCCGTTTTCTTGTAATAGAGGTCGACGACAAAATTCACCCGGTTCTTAAACAGTGACATATCCAAACCAAGATCGCTCTGGTGTGTTGTTTCCCATTTTAAGTTTGGACTGGCAGGACCACCCCAGCGGTCTTCAGCGAATCCACTGGTCAGGCTACCGTTATACGGGTAGTTCTGTGCGGTCATCTTCGAGAGGGTTGCATAGGCACTGATCCCCTGATTACCGGTTTGACCATAGCTGCCTCTGAGTTTAAGATCATCAAAAATCTTGAGGTCTTTAATGAATTGCTCGTCAGATAAACGCCATGCAAGGGCGAAAGAGGAGAAATTTGACCAACGGTTTGTTTTGGAGAACCTACTCGAACCATCCCGCCGGAATGAAGCCGTAAACATATATTTATCCAATAACGTATAATTTACCCTTCCCAGGTACGACATAAGGGAACTTGCACCTCTGCTGCTAGTGTTCCTGTTTTGATTCAGGGCAGCATCCATATCGTTCTCCTCTGTGAGGTCATTGGGGAAATTGGATGCGCTCATCGTCTTGCCACCATACGCTACATTTTCGTAAGTCCAAGCAACAACTGCGTCTATTTGGTGGATCTGAGCAATTTTCTTATTGAATTTCAGCATCGACTCGAGGGTGGTGCTTTCATAGTAATTGTCTGCCTGCACACCATAGCCGTTTGTTGGAGCTTTCCCTTCAGCGACCCAACGATTGTAATATTCGTTACGTGTATTTGAGTTGTATCCGTATCCCAGATTTTGTCTGAACTTCAGAAAATCTGTGAATTTAACCTCTGCATAGGCCGAGGTGAATACGTTTAACGAGCCAACCTGGTTTTTAGCGGTTCTAGTATAGAGGTATGGGTTAGCCAAACCGGTTGAGGTATCTTCGGTAAAACCAGAATCTTTTGTTGGGTCAAAGACCAACCGGGTAGGATTAAACGCAATCGCAGAGGGAATAACGGCATAAGATTCACTGTTTGTACGTGCCAAACGGTTAATCGACTTGGTAATACTCAGGTTATTGCCAACTTCGAACCAGTCGGTCACTTTTCTGGTAATATTGGACCTTACTGAATAACGTTTGTAATAGGAATTTACAATTACCCCTTTTTGGTCTAAGAGACCACCCGAAAACATGTAAGACCCTTTATCGTCACCACCTGATAAGCTAAGATTATAATCCTGTGTAATAGCTGTCTGATAAATCTGGTCCTGCCAGTTGGTTCCTCCCCGCTGATATCCTTTTCTGTAATCGGTAGGACTTGGCATATACGTGCTATCTGCAATTGAGATGGCCCCGGTAGTCGGGTCGGTAATCTTGTTATAGGTCCACTTTCCAACTTTAGGGTAAGGTAAATTAGTGTCGGAGACAAATTCTTTTCCGTCATAGGTATAACCGTTAGTAACCTGTTCATTGCGGAATTCGGCATAGGTAGCTGCATCGAGTACATCGATTGCCTTAACGATGTGAGAGACTCCGAAATTTGTATTGAAATCAATGTGTGCTTTCGATTTCCCCCCCTTTGTGGTAATCAGGATTACCCCATTGGCTGCACGTGATCCGTAAATTGCTGTTGCCGAAGCATCTTTCAATACTTCAATTGAAGCAACATCTCTGGGGTTTATTAAACTTAACGGATTATTCCGTTGTTTGTCACCAAAGGCTGAGGGAGAAGGTGCTTCACCGGCGCCAAATGGAATACCGTCCACAACATAAAGAGGTTCTGTACTGGTTGTAAACGAGTTTGCCCCACGAATAAGGACACTGATACCTGCCCCCGGGGCACCATCTGCCTGCTGAACCTGAACCCCAGCCAATTTACCCTGTAGTGCCTGGTTTATTCCTGATGGATTTGTTTTAAGCACATCCTCACTTCGAATTGATGATACCGATCCGGTGAGATCTCTTTTTTTGATCGATCCATATCCGACGGCAACAACCTCATCAAGGCCCACGACCTCCTCAGTCATCACAATATCAAAGGTTGTTTTACCTGAAATAGATACTTCCAACGACTTCATTCCCACAAATGAGAACAGCAGAATTTTAGCATCAACAGGAACTTTCAGCGTGAATTTTCCATCGGTATTGGTTACAGTTCCGACGGTTGTGCCTTTCACCACAACACTTACACCAGGGATTTGAAGTCCTTTGTTGTCTTTAACAATCCCTATCAGTTCGTTTTTCTGGGGTTGCTCAGAAGTTACTGTATTCGGTGATTTCAGGATTGGTTCCTCCAGCAATTTAAGGATCACTGCTTTATGTGCGATTTCGTATCCAATGTTTGTCCCGCTAAGACACTCATCAAGTGTTTTTTCGAGACTAGCCTTCTCGAGTTCAATCTTTGAGACTATAATATCACTGATATCCTCAGGACTGTAGAAAAAAGTGAATTCAGTCTGTTTTTGAATCGCTTTGATTACCTCAGCCAGCTTAACATCCTGCATGGATAAACTGATATTTGCATTCTGAGAATAAACATTGGCTGTAACCTGTAGAATTCCAGCGAGCAGAAAAATACTAACAAGTTTCATCACACGAAAGATTTTAGAAATACTTTCCGGGTATGGAAAGTCATTCCATCGTTTTTTTTTCATAAATTTGCATTTTAGATTATTAAATTAATATTTCTGTACTAGCAGAAATGTCTTTAACAGGGGATGTTCGAAGCATCTCCTGTTTTATTTTGGACTATTTATTTCCTTGAAAAAAGTACCTCCTTACCTTTAACCGTTACATTAACCTTACCTGTTTTTTTAATGATTTCAAGAATGGGGTCAAGATTCTCATATTTATTTAATCCACCTTCAAATTTGATCTTTCTGATCGACGCATCCTCGAATTGATATTTAAAATCGTACCATCTGGATAAGGTATTCATGATCTCATCCAATGGTTGATTTGTGAAGACATATTTCCCTTTGGTCCATTGCATAAATTGGTTCGCATCTACTTTTTGAATAACCATCGCAGCTGTTGTCGGATTGTAAACAGCCTGTTGATCAGGTTCGAGAATTCGAATATCAGATGCACTGGTGCCTGAGTTAAGTTTGATTTTTCCTTCAACTAAAGTTGTGAATGATTGATCATCAGTAGGATAAGCCTTAACGTTAAAGGTGGTTCCCAATACTTCAATTTGCATCCCTTTAATAGTCACTATAAATGGCTTTGATTTGTCTTGGGCTACCTCGAAACAGGCCTCCCCTTCGAGGGTAATCTCACGTTTATTTGAGACAAAAGCGACAGGAAAAACCAATTTGCTCATCGAATTTACAAAAACCCGCGTGCCATCAGAAAGTACAAGCGTATATTCACCCCCCTGCGGGACAATCAATGTATTATAAATAGACTTTTTGGGATTTTGAGCAATGTTTTGGGTGTAGTTCAATTCTTTTTTATAATTCTGGATTAGTGATCCGTCTTTTTCAATGAGTTTCTGTGTTGAACCATTGGATAGATTTACACTCTTTCCGCTTGCCAGAACTAAAACTGCATTTCTTGTTCCCGGGACTATTTCAGCTATTGGTTGGACAGTTTGAGGCGACTTTTCATTTAAAAGCCAATAGGTGGAAACACCGAGCAAAACCGGGAGTAGAATAGCCGCGGCATATTTAAAAAATTGAGGTAACATTCGTCGCAGTGGTTTTTCTGCAAGCTTCTCTGTAAGGTTTGTCCACCCCCCCGGTATATTTACATTGTCATAAATGAGATTCCTTAAAGCCAGGTTGTCACAATCTTTAATCTGTTGATATAATTGTTCATTATGCTCAGAATAATTGATCCATTTTTCAAGGGTTTCATGTTCCAGATCATTCAACTGACCGCTTATGTCGCGGGCAATTAATTCGGCGATTTCAATAATTAAATTAATTTTTTCCATTGAGGTATGTGAAGAATAATTTAAAATGAATGGTGGGTTTTACCCATTGGCGATTCAGCATTTAATAAATTATGTTCTACACAGGTAAAACAATCGATTATGGTTTCAGGGTGAATGGGATGGGATTTATTTTCGAAAAAAATAGCGATGATATTAATTCAGAAACTGGGTTATCACGGCCACTGCGAAAATCTGATCTTTCAATTGGTTACGAAGTGCTTTGTATGCGTTTTTTTTAAGCGTTTTAACCGTATTTACTGAAATGGTTAACTGTTCAGCAATCTCCTGATTCTTTTTACCCTCCATGGAAAGCCAAACAATTTTCCGACTTTGGGGAGCCAAGGTATTGACAGAGTGGTGTACAATGGCGTAGGTCTCTTCTTCGAAGATCAAATCATAAAAATATTCATCGGTTAAGATCTCCTCCTTTGCTGAGTTTCCACTAACCCTGTGTAACTTCAATTCATTAAGGCACTTGTTTTTGGTAACGGTATAAATAAAACCCTTTATCGCTTTAATGTCTGTGAAATTTTCCTTTTTTTTCCAATACTCAATAAACGATTCATGGGCGAAATCTTTTGCAATAGCCTCATCCCTCAAATACTTTCGGGCAAAAACGCACACCGATGGATAGAAGCTTTCAAAAAAATGTTTAAAAGCATTTATTTCATCTTTTTTTTGAATATCAGCGAGAGAAAAGGATGAATTCATATGGCGATACAATCCCTCAAATATAACTGAATATATTTGAAAAATGATTCTTGCCACATAATTTCTGGAAGGGTTATAATGTCTTTTTATTTTCCATTTATGACAAATCGGAGCATACAGACATTACTGATTAGGAAACCAAATATTTACGCTTTTTTATAGATTGAAATAAGATCTTTAGAATTATCATAGCAAATGATTTAGGGAGCCTTTTAGAAAACGCCAGGTTTTAACACTTCACATGATGCCCCTTGATCGCAAAATAAAGTATAAACATAAACAGCGGAATTGGCGCCAGAAATCCGACCGACATCGAATACAGATCTTAAATATGTCCCATAAACGGTGGAAATACAGCCCCGCCAACAACCGCCATTACAATAATCGAAGCCCCTTTCTTGGTTTGTGGAACGACATCCTTGATCACCAACGGAAAGATTGGAGGGAAGATAATCGACATCAGCAAAAACACGGTATTAGGTGTAATTATTGGATTCGTGAAAATTCAAAACATCCATATTCATCATTGTTGATGAAGTTTGAAATGTCGTTTAGTTTAAATTTCAGAATATTAACAATTTCATCTGTTCGGAGATTACCAGTTTGAAGCCACAAAATTTTAGGTGAAATGTTCTGATCAAACAGTAACTTCATACGGCTATCTGGTAAATGCTTCGTTCTCTGTCGGCAGCGAAACTTAGCGCAGCAAATATATCTTCAATGTTAAGTTCCGGATATTCTTCAATAATCTCATCTGTTGACATTCCAGAAGCTAACCATGAAAGGATATCATAAACGGTTATTCTCATTCCCCTAACACATGGTTTTCCTCCTCTTTTACCAGCATCTATCGTAATTATTTTTCGATAATCAACCATTTTTTTTTAATGTAGTAAAGATAGTCAATTATAAAACAATTAGAAAAATTCAACAACTATTTTATCCGCCTGTTTCTAAGTGTGAAATTTCAATTTTTACATGATGCCCCTTCATTGCATAATAAAGTATAAACATAAACAGCGGAATTGGCGCCAGAAATCCTATTGACATCGAATACAGATCTGAAATCTTATTTCCAAATGTTTAATTCAGTCTTTGAGATGTTATTGAGGAAGATTTGATTGCAGGCATCGTTCCCTTGAATCTCTATTTTGTCCATTACTAAACGATCAACATCATCTAGTACATAGGCCGGACGGTAATCTTTCTCTTTAACTTTAATGGTTATATTTTCCAATTTCAGACCTTTGACATGACGCGCATAAAATCCCCAGGAAGGTAATTCACCAAACATGGAGAATTCGGGATACTCTGAGATTTGTTCAGGAATTTTCGAAAGCGAATCTACCGGTAGGCTGGCAATCGAATTTTTACCACCACCCTGATAAATCAGTTCAATATTTTTCAGAGTTACGTCTTCGATCTCATGCCCAGGGATTCCGGAAATAGAAGATGGGAATACATTATGGGCAAAATCGGGTTCTGGGCCCTCCATGGGGTACCCTTTGTCGGGTTTGGTTAATGGAATCTCCGCTTTGATATTTGAAATATGGATGTGACGCAACTGACTATACACTGAATCAATATTCCGGTGTCCAAGACGGATAAAAATTGCATTCCCTGTATTTTTAGCCCTAATATTCCGAACCTCGACATCTTCCAAAATCCCGCCATCAACACTCTCAATCGCGATTGCAGATCTGAATGTATCATAAACAGTAATGTCGTGGATCGTTATATTTTTAAATCCACCTTTTGATGCAGTTCCAAGTTTTACGGCACTTGCACTTGCACGAACCGAACAATTGGCAACATATATATTTTCGCAACGTTTTTTGGGGTCATAAGATTTCAGGCAGATTCCATCGTCATCACAGTTAATCTGACAATTCGTAATCCGCACATTTTTACAATCTGTTATATCAATTCCATCGTTATTCCAGAAGGTGTTGCTTTCAACTTTAATGCTGTCGATAGTAATATTGGAACTGTTTTTGTAATTCTGTACCCAGCAAAGACCGTTCTTAATTGTAATACCTTTGATATTCAGGGTGTCACAATCGGTAAGTTCTATGATTTTTGGCCTGTTTCGCTCTTCGGGACGCATCTGATGCCAGGGGTTATAAACCTTCCATTCAGTATCTTCGAGTGTCCCGGCATTAAGCATCCAGTAAATATCTTTAATCAGCTGATCGCCCTGTCCGTCGATAATCCCTTTTCCTGTAATGGATATATTGTGCTGATGATCGGCAACAATAAGCGGGGAGGCATCTTTGGAGCCGTAGTCTGATCTTTTCGGGCTTCCAAGTAAAAAGGCATTTTCATCCAGATGGAGTTCAATATTTGACTTCAGATGAATTACTCCGGTTATGAATCTGCCGGCAGGTATGATTACTCTTCCCTTACCACTGGCTGAGGCGTTGTCAATTGCTTTCTGAATGATAAGCGTATTATCGCTCTTTCCATCACCTTTTGCTCCCAAATGGGCGATATTTATTTTATTTCGCTGACCCCAAAAGACTAAAGGATTCAGGAACAGGAGAATAATCAGTATGAATTTTAGGTTATTCATTCAAATATCTTGTGTTTGATGTGATTGGTTACGCAATGCGATTACTGTTTTAAAACATGGTTTTTGTTAAGGTTTTAAGTTCTGAAAAAACTGCCGGAGAAATTTCCCCGGCAGTTGAAATGAACCAATCACACTTACTAACCATCACTAGTGGTTAGACACTTTTCGATTTGTTTTCAAGCTATTAGTAACCTGGGTTTTGAGTGAGTTTTGGGTTATTTACCAGTGCACTTGTAGGTATCGGGAATATACGACGATAGGTTTCATTGTTCGTTTTAAATCCCCATGTTCCTTCAAATTTTCCGAAACGAATCATGTCATTCCGGTGCCAGCCTTCCTGGGCAAATTCACGGCTTCTTTCTGCATAGATATCATCCAGAGTGATACTCCCCAATGCAGGTGAAGTTGTACGTACAGCTCTCAATGAATTGATAAGTGACAATGCAGAAGCTCCACTTGATGCAGTGCCTCCTCGTTGTATTGCTTCAGCCTTCATCAGGATGATGTCAGAATAACGGAAAATCGGTTCGTCATTATTCTGGTTTCTGCTGGATGATGTTGCATCGGGATAAAATTTAATATTTCGATATCCCATATTCCAGGCTACCTCGTCATTCCCGCAATCGAAAAGGTTTGGATCCTGCCTTAACACAACATTTGGAGTAAGATTTACCTGAAAAGTGAATGGCGTATTATCTCCGGCATTCAAAAATTGATCATATCCTGCTTTTGTAGTAGTCACAGTAATTGGTGTGACTCCATCAGGTCTGAACTGCAAACCTGTGAGCCATTGTTTATTCCGGATATCATTCGGGTCATTAAAGTTTGCATAGAATTCGGGCAGTGTACTTGCAGAACCACTTGGATCGTAAGGAATATTAAAGAAATTATATCCCGCGCCGTCAGCAACCTGTCCCATAGAGCGAGGTACGTCATAACGAGCCTTGATATTTACATTTCTGCCATAGATACCTTGTGAATTTGCATCGTAAGGTATAGCAAATATAAATTCATCCTTGCTGCCCGGAGATGTTGGTCCATTTGTCGGATAAAACATCTTCAGATAATTGTCCCTGGTGGCGAGTGAAAATTTGCCTGAGCTGATCACGTTATCACAAGCGGCAATACATTCGTTATACTTTGCTGTACCGGTATAATATTCAGCATTGATATATAATTTTGCCAATAATGCGTAAGCTGCATAGACCGTTGGCCGGCCATAGGTAGTTACATCCACGGTGGTACTTAAATAGGGGATGCATCGTTGAATATCGCTTACAATAAATTCAAATACTTGCGCACGGGGTGCATTGGCATGTGGCGTGAAATCGCCATAAAGTGTATCTATTGGCACATTCCCCCAGCTATCAAGCATCATAAAGTAAGCAACAGCCCGTACCATCTTTATTTCTGCAAGATTGGTGTTTTTGGCAGCTCCTGCTGGTTCTGCTGTATTAAGGATTGAAAGGGTTTGATTGGCTGTGCCGATTATGGTGGCCAGCCATCCCCAGTTACCCCCAAGATAACCGTTATCTCTGGTCCAGGAGTGGTAATGCATCGTCATATTTTGACCACCATCAAACCAGTTTCCTCCTCTTGCAGGCATTATCGCTTCATCGGTACTAAAACTCTGTTGAAAGAAATATTCGGTGGACCAGTTTCCTCTCAATGCCGTATAGACAGGGCCTGAGGCAGAAATAAACTGGTCAGCGGTTTGCGGAAAAACACTCGGTGTTAACTGTGTTGTTATGGGGACATCCAGATTGTGACATGAAAATATAGAGCCCATTAGCAACGCAGGGAAAATTATATAGTTTAATAATTTTTTCATGATTTATAATTTTTACTCGTTTAATTAAAAGGATACATTTAATCCCAGCATCATTGTTCTCGATTTGGGATAGAAATTGTTGTAATCTACCCCCGGGGCTATTCCACCCTGATTTACTTCAGGGTCGATCCCTTTATATCCAGTAATTACAAATAGATTATTGCCGGTTGCGTACAATCTCAAAGTCTTAACGTATTTACTCACAACTTTAAAATTATATCCCAGAGTAACATTGTCAATCCTGATGTAATTGCCGCTTTCAATAAAACGGGTGGAATATTTGTATGCATTGCCATCTGAAGGTAATTCATTTGCTGCATCAACAAGGATGTTTGTACTCATAGCTGTTGAAGGTCTGAAAAGATCTGCACGTGTCGCATTGAATATTTTATTGCCAAATACTCCCCTTATGAAGATATTTAAGTCAAAAGCTTTGTATTTGAAGCTATTTGACCATCCAATCAATACTTTAGGCTGTGCATCCCCTGCATAATGATAATCGGAAGTTCCCGGAGAAGTGGTAAGGTTTCCTTTTTTATCGAGAAATTGCGAAATTCCGCTTGCATTCTTACCCGCGTAAATCAGCGTATAGAACTGTCCAAGCGGATGACCTTCCTTAAGCAGTTGCAAGGATGAACCTGACTGACCCTGTCCTTCAGGGAAGCTTACAGGAATAGAATCGCCTCCTGCAAATAGGGGATTCTTTAAACTGGTAATCAGATTTTTATTGTGTGCAAGGTTTAAATTGGTGGTCCATGTAAAATCTGACGTCTTTATCGGTGTTGAACTTAAGCTTAATTCAATTCCCTTATTATTCATGCTACCTCCGTTTGCAGTTATATTGCCGGCAGGAATAAGCATTGGATCAACACCATATCCAAATATCATTCCAGTTGTATTTTTGTCGTACCAATCAATAGTTCCACTTAATTTACCTTTGAAAATAGAAAAATCCAATCCAATATTAGTTGTGGCTGTTTTTTCCCATTTCAAATCGAAATTGGCAGCCTGTATTGGACCATAACCAGAATTTAATCCCTGACCATTATAATAATAGGTCCCTTTACCGCCTAATATAAATTGGGCAGTATAGGCATTGAACCCTGTCGCATTACCGGTAACACCATGACTTGCCCTTAATTTTAAATCACTGAACAGGTTTTGATCCTGCATGAACTCTTCCTTGGTAATTCTCCATGCTCCGGCAACCGATGGAAAGAGACCCCACTGATTATTCTTGCCGAACACAGAACTACCATCCCGTCGGATAGATCCCTGAATTAAATATTTCTGTTTGTAGTTATAATTAATTCGGGCAAAATCGGAGATCAGTCTCGATTCCTGATAAAGAGCCCCATTACTAAAATACAATCCATTGCCATAAGTTGTAGGATTACTCAGCGTTAGATTATTATATGCGGTTTTATCAGCAGGAAAATTGCTTGTTGTGGCCTGGAAACCATCCCCAAGAATATCATCTTCCCATGAATAACCAACTACTGCATTGATCGTATGGTCTCCAAACTGTTTATCCCAGGTTAAGTATGTTTCGAGAACTTTTTTCCTGTCCTGGTAGGAACCGCGTGTAGCCTGGCCATTGCTTCCAAAGGTTTGCTGACCATGACCCCCATATCCCGGATCCGGGTTATCGTACATCCCGTTGTATTTAGATGTAAAGTATGAATCCAGATAAGATCCTGATAAGTATGATGAATTCTGATACGAAAGATTTAAATCGTAGGTTAATCCAAAAGGGAGTTTTACGTTTGTAGTAAAATTACCCACCAAACGATTTGTTTTTGTATTCATCTGGCCATGATTCAACATTGCAACAGGATTGTAATACCCAGACTTGACAAAGTTTTCATAATAGGTTCCGTCCGAATTTTTTACCGGAGAAACTGGAAGATAAAGAGCAGACTGCAAAAGAACAGTATTTCTGTAGGGCACATCATTTGCACTACTATTTGAATTGCTTAGGTTTAAACCAAATTTAACTTTATCATCAAAAGAAAGTTGCTCCAGGGAGACATGAGCTATAAAACGTTCAAGACTACTGTTCAATAAGACCCCATCCTTAGTTAAGTAATTTAGGCTGGCATTATAAGTAGTTCCCTTCTCATTACCTCCGCTTAATGTTAAATTATGGTTCTTAGCCATGGCATTCTCCCTTTCAACTGTTTTTTGCCAATTTGTATTAGCCCCTTTGTCATCGGCAGGAGTAAATGCTAAACTGTTTTTTGTTAAAAAAGCCCTTAATTGAGAGGCATCCATCATTTTTAGTTGACTCGAAACACTCTCTGATCCAATATAACCATTATAAGTTACCTGCATCGGACCTTTATTCCCTCTTTTTGTAGATACGATAATAATCCCATTTGCGGCCCTGTTACCATAAATTGCAGTGGCACCTGCATCCTTTAGAATTTCAATTGTTGCAATGTCATCAGGAGAAATAATTGAAATATCAGCGCCCGGAATACCATCAATAACATAGAATGGACCCTGTGAACTGTTGAGGGTTGAAGCACCACGTAAGATAACTGCGGCATTCTGATTTGGATCACCATTGGATGTGATATTTAATCCGGCCACTTTCCCCTGCAATAACTGTCCAATATCACTTATTGGTCCTCTGTTAAGCTCTTCCGATTTCACAGATATTACCGCACTTGCAAGGTTTTTCCTTGAACTCTTACCATATCCTACTGCAACAACTTCATCAAGACCAACAGTTTCCTCCAGCAGGACAATGTTTAAAACAGATTTTGCTGATATGGCAATATCTTGTCCTTTCATTCCAACAAATGAAAAAGTCAACGTCTTAACATCAGCAGGTACAGAGATTTTGAAGTGCCCTTCTGCATCAGTAACAGTACCATTGGTAGTTCCTTTAGCCATTACACTTACTCCCGGAAGCGCAAGACCTTTACTGTCCTTGACCGTTCCGGATATCTCTTTCTTCACCGACTGTTCGCTTTGAACTGCTGATTGCTCATCCAATTTCCGGATAACTATTTGCCTTTCATACACATCATAGACTAATTTTTCATTCTTTAAGGCTTCGTCAAGAATCTGGTTGATCGTGGCATTCTTGAAATCCAGATCTACCTTCTTTGAGGTGTTTAAATCATCGCTCCGATAGAGAAAAACAAATTCACTATTTTGTTCAATATATTCGAACAGGCTCTTGATTGTCGTGTTGGACAGGTTAACATCCAGTTTGGTTTTTTGCGAATAGGTGTTCGCAGCCGATACGGTCATCATAAATCCGATGAGTAACGCAATGGTCAATTTCATAATTTTCCAAAGTTTTTTCTGACTTTCCCGGTCGGGAATGCCAATTAGCCATTTTTTTTGCATACTTTTGAATTGAAGAATGAATAAATACTGATTAATTTGGTGTTTATTGAACCGGGAAATGTTCCACCATTTTCCGGTTTTTTATTACAATATAATGTACTGATTATTACTTGTTTGCTCAAATCTGGACATCGAAACTTTCTCCAGATATTCCATCACCTCCTTTCTGCTACGCTTTAAATCAAGTTTACCACTAATTCGTATAATTTGCTTTTGGGGATCTGAAAAGGTTATTGAAATATTGTAAAACCGCTCGAGTTTTTTAATAACCCTTGCAAAGTCTATCTCTTCAAAACTTAATAATCCTCTGGTCCACAAGGTATAATAGTTAGCATCAACCTCCTGAATTTTTGTTTGGCTGGTTATTTTATCAAAAGAGGTCATTTGATTAGGCATCATTATGATATCCTTTTCAAAAAATCCGGCGCCATTTCTCCTGACCGATACACTTCCCTCCTTAAGGACCGTTTGAATTACATTATCTTCGGCATAGCTCGAGATATTGAATTTTGTGCCTAAAACTTTAATATCCAGATTTGAAGTTTTGACGATGAAGGGCTTATCAGGGTTTTTTGTAACTTCAAAATAGCCTTCTCCAAATAGCAATACCTCACGTGTTTTACCCGTGAATTGCGATGGATAAACAAGCCGGCTGCCTGCATTTAGCCAAATAACGGTGTTGTCAGATAGTACAATCCGTGATTGATTGCCATACGGAATAACCAATTGATTCATTGTGTTTATTAAATCGTCGGTCGTACTTAAGGCCGAATCGTTATTCAAAACAACCATTCCTTTTTTAGAGTAATCGACTGTCGAGCAAGATTTCTTTAAACTTACATTTTGACCAGTTGAGGTGATAAGAACAGGACCCTGGACAGAATTTGGAATTTGAATAGTCTGGCTGGCAAACTCC
This sequence comes from uncultured Bacteroidia bacterium, assembly GCA_903918045.1. GTDB lineage: Bacteria > Bacteroidota > Bacteroidia > Bacteroidales > Prolixibacteraceae > JAAFHB01. Next base: position 587 of record CAIXCY010000207.1, on the reverse strand, counting down.
TGATAAATATTTACTTTGTCCATTGTGAAATAAACAACTAATCCCCCAATGGCTGCAAAAATCAGCGCAACCGCAGCATATTTCATTAAAGTGTTCAGGATCAAACGACGCTTATTTCCTTTTAATTCCTGATTTAACCTTTTTGTAATCTGCGTTTTCAGTTCATCTTTTTCTGACTTGTCCAGGATTTCATTCGAAAACCGGAGTTCAATAAGACGCTCTTTAAGTTCAAGCAACTGATCTCGTTCTTCTGGATTTTCACGGATGTAATGTTCCCAATACGTTTCAACTAATGGATTTGTCTTGAATACCCACTGCAAGAACTGTGGGTTCTCTATGAATTTTTGATCGAATGGATTCATTTTTTCTGGTTTATACTTCTAAGAGGAGGGGAAATGGGAAAAGGGACAGATTTTGGGATATTTATTTTTTACACATTGAGAACAATTTAATTTCGTAAAGATTGCTTCGTCGCATCAGACCTGCTTAGTTCCTGCTGAACATTTTATTAAGCCAGGCTCCTCGCAATGACAGGCGGCACGCGGAGAGCAGAGAGATGGGAAGGGATGGCGGCTCTGCCGCCATCC
>CAIXCY010000206.1 GCA_903918045.1 uncultured Bacteroidia bacterium | reverse complement strand
CCGAGCCGCCTGCTCCCCCCACCCCCTTACTTATAAAAATGCCTGAAATGTCATTGCGAGGCACTCCAAAATGATCTTTCAGTTTAATCTTAAACCCTTGAGTGCCGCAGCAATCTACCCTAATTTATGGTTTATCCATGGTTGTCATACTCACATTGTGCCCAAATTTTTGGGTGACCACTCGCAATGACAGAAGCTCTACAATAATTTTATACGAAATGATTTACATCCTGAGCGACGAAGCAATCTCTACTCATGGTCTGCTTTCGAGAGTTACGATAATGAAGCAATATTACATCTTAAATATGGCATCATTTTATTCTCATTACTCAAGTTAAAATTTATCTGGAATTTCTGACTTAAATTCATAATGTCCTGACTTAACCTCAAAAACTACCTTACTATCTTCGAACCGGAGAAACTGAACACCTTTAGCCAGAGAAACAATCTTACCACCTTCAGTAATCTTTTTTGGATCCGAAGCCGGAAGATAAAAGGTTGCCGATGTATTTGCAGGAACAGTCAAAGAATACGCAACTTTCCCATTACTGGTCTTCCATCCGCTTTCGATCCTTCCGTACATCGAGTCGTAATGTCCGTTGGCAAAAGTCATCTGACCTGTAGGATCTGGGGTTGGCTGAAGGATGAAATGTTTGAAGCCCGGTTCCTTTTCATCACGCTGAATTCCGAGTGAATAATTATACATCCATGCTCCGACGGCTCCAAACGAATAATGACTGAATGAATTCATACTGTTATTTCCGCCAAATCCTTTTTCGACCGTATAGGAGTTAAGTCGCTCCCAGATTGTTGTAGCACCCTGATCGACAGAATATAACCAGGATGGATAGGATGTTTGCTGGAGTATTTTGTACGCAATATCGTTGTAACCATGATCCGAAAGCGCCTTACTGATCCAGGCTGTTCCGATAAAACCGGTCATTAAACTAAATTCAGGACGTGTAGTTCCACCGTCATCAATATTCCTTCGGGTCACTGTGGATGCCAGATTCCTGGCAGCTCTTTTCTCAATTTCAGGATTAAAGGCGCCAAGCGCCAGTGGGATTGCATAAGAGGCCTGATTATCATAATCCTGCCCCGCAATCGATTTGACCGTTTTGCCGGTTTCGGCGCTCACATACATTTTATTGAAGAATGTTTTCCGTTCCGCCTGCCGGGTCCTGAATCCAGTGGCATCATCCGGTTTGCCTAAAATATCCGCAATTTTAGACATCATTTCGAGATCGTAAATATAATAAGCTTCCCAAAGAAGAGTATTATCATTTTTGCTTCCTTCCGGACTCAACCAGTCGCCCAGTGGTCCTTCATTCATAATACCGGTCTTGGGATCAATGCGTGTGCTCAAATAGGTCATATACTTTTTCATTGCGTCGTAGTGTTCGGCAATCATCACCTTATCGCCATATTGCTGAAACGACTCCCAGGCAACAGTAATCCCGGCGCTTCCCCAGAGAATCCCTCCAAAACCGCCACCCAACGGAGCAACATCAGGAAAACGGCCATCTTCACGCTGAGCATCTGCGTTGGCAATCATATGTCGTCTTAAAAACTGAGGGGCATTTGTAATATAAGTTGCTGTTCTTGAAAAAAGTGAAATATCACCATTCCACCCCATCCGCTCATTACGTTGTGGACAATCTGTCGGAATAGACAAAAAATTCCCCCGGGTTGACCAGGTGATATTTTCCCAGAGTTTATTCACTTTTGGATTTGATGTTACATATGAAGAGGCCAATTGTTTCAAAGAACTGATCACCTCTCCCTTTACAGCTGTGATTGGCAAGGGTTTTTCGATGCCTGTGATTTCGATGAAACGATACCCGTGAAAGGTAAACCGGGGTTGGATCACTTCGTTACCACCCTTTAGAATATAGGTATCCTGGGCCAGGGCGCCACGGATATTTTCGAGCATAATCATCCCAACCTTTTTACCGTATTCTGCCAGATCAGGGTACTTCACCTCGGCATAACGGAGGGTGAGCTTCCGACCGGCATTCCCATTATTTATAGTGATTTGTGGAACACCAACCATATTCTGCCCCATATCATAAACAAAAACACCCGGACGAACCTCTTCCATACCCACCGCTTTAAGCTCCTTTACTATGCCTGCATTTTCCCCAAACTGGCCGGTCAGAGCCATATTGTCGTAATTCATGATGGGTGCCATTCCATTGGTTCCGCCAATATTCTTGTCGATGAAACTGTTCCCTTCAAGTGGAATGGCTACTGCATTTTTCCAATCACGATCATTATAAATTACAGTATTCCAACCTGATATTGCCTTTTCTTTGGACGCATCATAAACTTCACCCTGGAAAAAACTGCCATAAACGAGCGGTCCGTTATTGTAATAGGTCCATTTATCGGGGTTAGTTGTGACAATCTGGGATGTTCCATCCAAATAGGTAATTACCAGTTTGGCCAGCAATGACTGCCGGTCACCGAAGAAGTTCCAGTTTTGTCCGCTATAGGTGATATTACCGCTCCACCACCCTTCGCCCAGCATCGCCCCCATTGCGTTTTTACCGGCTTTGATAAGATCCGAGACATCATAAGTCTGATATAAATGGGTCTTATTGTATTGGGTAAGCCCGGGATTGAAATAATCATTTCCTACACGCTTTCCGTTGATATACATTTCGTAGATTCCACGTGCAGTAACATATAACCTTGCTTTGGCAATTTTTTTAACTTGCGAATCAAAAGTTGTCCGGAGCAACGGCATTGAGTTTTTACCAGGATCAGCCAAAATCATTGTTCCTTTTTTTCCTCCATCGAGCAGATAAGCCTGACCGGCAATTTTCAATCCTGATTCCGTGTTTTTTGTAAATTGAGAAAAGACACCCTCGTAAATTTTGGAATTATTTAAATCTTCAGCAAAAAGTTTGTTCGAAGGACTCCTGAAATTTCGCACCTCAACATCAGAGAAACCGGCTTTCTGACCAGCCTCGAGCGAAAAACCGATGTCGGCAAGCATGGGGAAACTGATAAAATCGCCCCCGTGCCCAACCGGATTAAGGAATATCCCGGGGTAATTTTCTTTAATATCGGGAGTCGTAAGTTTATGTGCGACATCGTTCCCATCGATAAATAAGTTCGCCGAACCAAACACCGATTCGCAATAAATCCGGTGTGACTGATATTTATTCCCGCTATTTAGTATGGATTTGGGAATATTAAAGGTTTTAAGTGGTTTATCGGCTTTGTCATCAGGGTGGTAACCGATACGGTAAACATTTAGTTGGGCAAGTCCGGTTTCAGAATCATCAACCTTTGAGATATTGAGTTCAAGTTTGATATAGCTTTCGTCTTTATTGCCCTCGACCCCAAAAATATTTTTGTATCTGTCCAACAGGCGGGGGTCATTGGCACCAAAAACGAATGCCGCTTTTGTTGTTCCGGATTCTTTGTCCAGTTTAATCGTATAGCCAAGTTTAAATACTGAAAGAGATTGGGAATAGAGCACAAGATCGTTACCGCCTCCTCCAATCCATGTGGCGCCATCCCAGGCTGGAAGTTTTGGATCGGGATTCATGAGTCCCGTTTCAAACCACGATGACCCTGTTGCAGGTTTGCCCTCCTGGTCCCAAACAGTGACTTTCCAATTGTATCTGGTCGTAGCTTGCAGAGGGGCTCCGGAATATTCAATATTCAAAGATTTATCATTCAATATTTTTTTGGTATCCCACATAACTTTTCCTTCAGGATTTGCTACAATAAGCTGAAAAGCGGACTGAGAGATGTCCCGATCAGTGCCCGAAGCCGCCATTTGCCAGGTAAAGCGCGGGGTTTTAACATCAATTCCAAGCGGATTATTTGTATATTCCACCTGAAGGTTCTGGACCATTGCTGTTGCGCTGGCATGGGAAGCATTTAATACCAGAACGATAAATAATATTAAATGCGTCAATCGGGTTAAACGAATTTGTTTGAACATAATAATAAAAATACTTAAAAGGGAAAAAATCGATTCTCAAATAGTCTAAAATAAAAAAAAGCCACCAAATCACCAAAACACCAATCCGTCTGCCGACGGACACCAAAAATTAAAAATCTTAAATACAATCAATTAATTCAAATTATTTCTAATTAATAGTTTTCTACGATATGACCTTTGCAACAACCTGTAAGGTCACCGGTCCAAGAAGTCCGGATCTCCTTAATGCATCATCTTTGGACCAGACTTTAATGATGCTGAAAGTAAACCTTCCTGTCGGGCTAGGTTTTCCGTCAAGAAACCATTGTGGGTATTCTTTCAACGATTGCATAACTGATTTGGACGTAGCGGTGGCAGCACCTTCCTCCGACCAATTTCGATCTTCGGGAAGAAATTCATCGCCGATAAGCCGGTTAGGCCAAAGATTAACAACGGTAATTTCCAATGTATTTTCCCCGGCATGTGCAGCAGTTGAGATATCAATCCGGTAAGGTTTTTTCCAAAGTATGCCAAGCTCTTTACCGTTTAATTTTACAATTGCGATCACCTCTACCTCTCCAAGATCAAGGAACAACAGACGATTGTTTTGAATCATTTCAACGGGAATGGTGATCTTTTTGTGATAAGT
>CAIXCY010000205.1 GCA_903918045.1 uncultured Bacteroidia bacterium | reverse complement strand
GTACGCTTAATGGCAGCAAAAGAACCGGGCAAGGCAGTGATAGTTTGGGGGATGCCATTGATTTTAACTTTCATCCCTTTGGATGCCCATAACGGATATCGCAGATTAACTGTATAGGTTTGCGGATGTTCAGCATGGATAGTTACGGTTAAGTTTTCGTTTTCGGGAAAGGCAGTTTCCATCCGGACCTGAGTCTTCCTTGACTTCCAGTCCAACGTGGAGGGGATATATAGATTCAGATACAAAGAGGCATCATCCGTACCGTATCCATATATGGCTCCCCCGTATTTGGAATGGTTCTCAAATCCACTGCCCATACAGCAGGTAAATGAATTGAATTTATCACAAAAATCTTTTTGGGTGCCCATTGCTAAAGGGACAAAATAGCAGGTCATCCCTGTGTGTGGATGCTGGGATGCAAGAATATGATTATAAAGCGCTTTCTCATAGTAATCTATATATTGGGCATCAGCTGTCCATTCGAACAGGTGTTGCGACAATTTCAGTATATTGTAAGTATTGCAGGTTTCGCAGGTGGAGTGGGTAAGAAGGTCATTGAGCTTCCCGGCTGTTGAGAGGTATTCACCGGAACTGTTTCCCCCATTGGCATAGGAATGATTATGGACCATAGTGTGCCAGAAGAATTCGGCAATCTTACGGTCACGTTCATTGCCCGTGAGTTCATATTGCACTGCGCTGCCAATAATTTTAGGAATTTGGGTATTGGAATGTATTCCCGGTAGAATATCAACCCCTTCGGCTAACTTATCCATTAATCGTTTGTGGTAGAACCGATAGGATGCATCAAGATATTTCCTTTCGCCTGTCAACGTATAAACTCGTGCAAAGGCTTCATTCATACCACCAAACTCGCAGTTGAGCATCTCCTGCATCTGTTGGTCAGTTAAAGGGGCAATCACCGTGGAGAGGTAATCTGAAAGTTTGACTAGAACGGAAAGTGCCTTGACGTTACCAGTCAGCTCATAGGCATCAACAAGACCCATCATTGTCTTATGTTCATTATACCAGGGCACCCATACGCCGTTCAGGTCAAAACCGGCCGAGCGGATTATTCCCGATTTCACCTCTTTAAAAACCTTGTCACCATCAGGCATCCCACCTATAAATCCGTTCACAAAGTTTCGTTGGCAGCTGTCAAGTACATTAACGATATAATCCGCTTTTCCTTTAAACTTCAAATCACCTGTTGAGGCATATTGTTGTGATACTGCACTAAGAAAGTGACCCAGGGTGTGTCCTGCGATACCCATTGATTCCCAACTGCCGTAAGGTTCACCCTTGGGCTTTAACCCTGCATTCAAAAGAAAATTAGAGAGCAGACGATCCATGTCCATCTCCATCATCCATGCGGCATTGAGATCCATTGCATTTTTAAATGGACTGTCAAGCAGTCTGACATCAGGCAAAGAAAAATATTTAACCTTTGCTTTTATAACCTCAGTGCCGGTTTTCTGATTTTCGGGCGGAGTAGCTGCCATTGTATTTACGGCCAAACCTATCAGACAGATTATTGGCAAAATCAACTGTTGCAAATTCATTTTCATCAATTTATTTATTTTCAATATATTATTCAATAATCCACTCATGAATGCCGCTCGAGCTCTCTTCGGGAAGATCTACTTCAAGCTTAACTGCTGTTGTTGTCACCGGCACGAAATCGGTGATATTTATGATGTCAAGCTGGATGCCATATTCGTTTTTATTTTTCACCGGGACCCACTCTTCACCTTGTTTGTAAAATAGTCTCCACGCTTTTGGTGCAATACATCCCCCTCCGTCATTAAACCAAAACACCTTTGATTTTGAGATTTTATAGGGTTTGTCG
>CAIXCY010000204.1 GCA_903918045.1 uncultured Bacteroidia bacterium | reverse complement strand
CTTTACTGAATTTTCTCCGACTTGTTGACATAAATTTTATTTTAAAGGATGTAAATTTATATCTTAACTATCTGTCCTAATTTTGGGGAGTATCATAAAGTACCATAGCGCTACCTTCGGTTAATATTCGATTCACCCGTTCAATATGCTTAACAGCCTCTGGCGTAAACTTGAAATTTCTGTCGATCAGCCTTTTGCGCTGCGTCAAACAAGCCTGTAACCGATCGTCTCTTACTGATTTGCTTCTCTGGAATTCCAGGTATAGTCCTTTTATCCGTGTCTCTAATTCTGACAATGACAGTTTTTCGATTTCATCGTGATATTCTTTCCAATTTTCAAGCATACCTTACTCTTTAATTAGTTATGGCATCAAAAATAGGGGCAGGATAAGACAAGGGGTGTCTTAGTTAAAGAATATCTATAGAAATTTCTTATTTAGGGAATTGAATGAATGTGTGTAAAAAACAATATTGGGAAATGCCACCAAAACACCAAAGCACCAAGAAGGCACCAAAAGGCTCCATTAACGAATTCGTTTCTGAAGTTTTTGCTTTTTATCTGCCCATCGTTTTTTCGCCTCATTTAAGGTTAAAGAAGGGGTGTTTTCAGCAAATTCAATCCAATTTCTGAAATCTTCATCGCTCATGGGTTCTCCGGGAAGTGTATACAAATTACGATCCGGCTCCTTAACAATCCGGATCAAATCCTTTTCTTCCAAATCCTCTAAGGCCTTTAAAGCATCTTCCCCCTTAAGCTCTATTGTTATGGAAGTCATTGCATTATCTTAATTAAATCTTCCGATAAATCAATCTATTTTACAATGTAAAGATACCCTGATAATCCGGTAAAAGCAAAATCAGATAAGCAAAATAATCCCCCGGTTAAGCAGGATTAAAATTTATAGACCAAGGGCAACCCGACAATGACAATCTTATAATCCGGATTCATCAGCTGATCAGGACTATTCACCACTGCCGCATTGATATACGTTGTCCCGTTTACAACTCTGGAACCGTTATGCCCATGCACATGACCAAAACAGTGGATCTTTGGTTTCACCCGTTCAATTTGAAGAAGCAATTCCTCACATCCTAAACCACCATCCAGAATACCTTTTGGTGGTCCATGAGTAATCAATATATCAGTTTCAGTCGGTATTTTGTTCCAGACTTTTCTGATCTCCTTCCCTGCACGTGCATTAAAAGCCATTCCTAAAAAGTATGGGGTAACGGGCGATCCCCAAAACTTAATTCCTCCTATCTCTGTTCCACTATTTTGAAGATAAATGATATTGGCAGGAATTAACCTCTTTATCTTTCGAAGCGTCAATGTTTCCAGAAACAGGTCATGATTCCCCCCAATAAAAATCTTGCAGTTAAAAGGTTGCCTGGAGAACCAGTCCAGAAATTCAACAACCTCATCTTCTGTACCATATTCGGTAATATCACCGGCATGAACCAAAACAGTTCCCGGGTTCAACTTTAGACGGTCGTGCAAGCCGTGGGTGTCTGATATAAAAGTGAGGTCCATGGATTAATCTTATAAATTGTTTTTATGGGTTTAAGGTAAAAATATCATAAAATATATTGCCCCATTCGGGCAATGCTGTTAAGTTATGGCAAAACTCTGTAAGAGTTTCCTGTAAATAACCTCCGGTTTCAACCGGAGGACAAGTGGGGAAAAGGCAATCCAAATGAAACTCTGTAGGAGTTTCCCGAGGGTCACCAAAGCTAACTTGCAATTTTTGAATATGTTGCGACTTTATATGGGAAACCCCGACAGGGTTTCCCATATTGTACTATCACGTTTAGCCCCCAGTTTGCACTAGGGGTTATTTACGGAAAACTCCGACGGAGTTAGAACAAATGGAAAAAACACTTTCTTAACTTAACTACATTGCCCATCCGGGACGAGACCCCCTTGTAGTATTCTGTATTCTACCCATCCGCCGGTTGGCGGATGGGTAGAATTGTCAAGTCTTTAATTATCGATGCCTTAAATCCCATTGAATTGACTCTTTTGACCTGCTGAAAATCCGTCTCCTCCTGGTTGTAAATGGCAGTCAACGTCATGGATGAATCAAGCTTAGAATTGAAACCCAGTTTCGTCGAGAGTGCCTGTGCCTTGGACACATCCAGCTCTTTAAATTCATATTTTGCAATCAATCGCCCCTTCCGCATTAAAGCGTTATCAATCTTTGAAATGTCAGTATTGAACGAACAAATTACCTGGATATTTAAACAATCAGAAAGCAATCCATCCGAAATGTTTAGTAAAGCGGATACCGGTGAGTTTCCGTTTTTCTCACGGTCGACAACAATGTTCTCAGCATCTTCAATAACAAAAATAGAATTGGGATTGTCGATCAGGATTGATATAAGGTCCGGATTCGTGATTGCATTGGCCATATTGGGTGGCAGAAAAATCACACTCTTCTTTACCGATGAAATCAGAAAACGAATGTAAGAGGTCTTCCCTGTACCTGGTTTACCATGAAGCAAAACCAAACCTTTATCGTTTTTCCTGGAAAGCCTCTTCAGGATCGTGTGATGGATTTGCTTAAAGTCATCATTGTAATTATCGTCAATGCTTAGTTTGGGCTTGGTGATTTTCATCACTTTGGTCTCAATACCGCTCCGTGTACTAACCAAAAGAGAAATTTCGGAACTATTAAGGGTTTTCCGTTCCTTAAATTTTTTGATCTCCCGGATGATGGCCTCAACTTTTAGTAAGTCGGTATTACGGTAAAGAAACCTTACCATGGAATTCTGCGTGTCGAAATATACGATCAGATCATCGTACAAAAAATAGAAGATATCGTCGATTTCGGCCCTTCGTCTCTCGCCAAAATAAATTCTGGCAAAGTGCAAATCTTTAATTTCCTGTTTATAATGCTTTGCAAACCAGAGATTAGCCTTTTTACAATTGATCTTAATCTCATTGATAAAATTTGGGATTCGATTAAATCTGGCGACAAACAAATGTTTCTCATTGAGATACGATCTTGTTCTGTCGATAAATATATTTGACAAAGGGATATCCACTGAAGGTTGGTTTGCTTCAACCGCCATTCGTCTGCCTCCAAGGTAATTTTTAAATAAGAGTACTTCTGACTCCATAAAATAGTTCTTTTGTTCAGGAGTCAAAAGTAGGAGTTGAGTCAGACAGGAGATGTCGTAGTGTAATTGTAATCTGAAAAGATTTTTGCATCAGGCGAATGCAATTCGCCTGACCCGGGTCCCGCGGTTTCCAACCGCGCTTAGAATATTATCACGAGCTGATTATTGCGGGCAAAATCAGGATTAATAAGGCTCTGTCAAGTCGGGCTCGGACTTTCATCATCACATTGCCCGCTGTCAGCGTTACATTGGATGCTGACAACTTTACAATGCCCACTGACACAGTAACAATGTCAGTTTACAATTTTACAATAATCGCTGACACTGTAACAATGTCAGTTTACAATCTAACAATGGCGGCTGACACCTTTACATTGTGCGCAGGTTATGCCGCATTGGTGAATGATGAGGAAATTAAAGCCAAGGCTGATTACACCCCATTCTTACGACAAGCCATATTACAATTCCAGGTGATAAATTCCAATTTTTTACTGTTCCTCTTAAACCAAATCTAAACCTCCACCATTCATCCAATTCTCAATCGTTAGTTTTATATCCTCCTGCCAGGTTTTCACGAGACTCTTATTATTTCTGGCATTAGATGGAATAGCTAGTTTAATTATACTGCACTCCTTATCCGTGAGAATCTCGGAGGTAGTAGAATAGAAAGTCCCTTTTAACTCTCCGAATTCAGACCCCGGATAAACCAATGCAACTCTTTTTGCATTGTAATACTCATGATAAACATACATCTGTCTTAAATCATCG
>CAIXCY010000203.1 GCA_903918045.1 uncultured Bacteroidia bacterium | reverse complement strand
GCTTATGGGACATATCTCAGATCTTTATTCAATGTCCATAGGCTTTCTGGCTCCGATTCCGCTATTTATGTTTATTCTTTATTATGCTGTGAAGGGGCATCATGTCAGACCATAATTTTTTAAGACTTAATAACCAAATGATCCTTTTACAACCTCTAAGAATAATAAATATCCATAATGATTCTAAAGATCTCCATTTCGGAGCCCTGATCTTCCATCATGCTTTACAGGGCTTCCAACGCGCGGATCCGAATCTTCAGGAAGCTTAGCAAAGCTTAGGCATTGCAGAGGGGAGCTTTCAAAAAGCCCACTTTTGCTCGGAAGAAGCAGTATCGAATCATTTTGAAAGCTATCTTCTGGTCATTCATAGCTCAATACTGCTTACTGGAATATCCTAAATTAAATTTTGTTTTCCATACCTTATAAATTAAGTTTATTAAAAATAGATCATTCAAATATGGAAAGCATCACATTAAACGGATAGAAACGTTTATATCCGTTTAATACCGGATATAAATTTAATATAGAGATACTTACAGTAAATAAAGAAGCGTTGACAGATGGAAGATTTCTTCAACAAAGAGTGGTCGTCCCTGGGAAATCGTTTATAAAGAAATTTTTACATCCAAAACCGACGCTTTAAAACGGGAGATTACTATTTAGAACGCATAGGATTAAAATGGCAGTAGATTTTTTATATTTGTATAAAAAAAATTAAGGCTATGGCAACAATAGTAATCAATGAAGAGTCTGTAGGTGCTAAAAAACTGGTCGAGTTCCTAAGAACCCAACCATTTGTAAAGATCATTGAAGAAAAAACGCTGACAGCTTCGTTATTGAAATCCATGGAGGAAGCTGAGGTTGGGAAAACAACAGAATACAATAGTACCGAAGAGTTATTTTCAAAACTTCGGAAAAAGGCCAATGTTTAGGCTAATCACGACAAACACGTTCGAAAAGGACGTATTAAAATGTGCAAAAAGAGGACTGTCACTGGATTTGTTACAAAAAGTGATTAAATTGCTTGAAAACAGTGGCACTTTACCTCTAAATTACAAATCACATATTTTGTCAGGAAAGTATGATGGCTACTTGGAATGCCATGTTAAACCTGACTGGCTCTTAATATGGATCAAAAATGACATCCAGAGAACGATTACTCTGATTGGAACCGGCACACATTCCGACTTATTTAAATAGAAATTTTTGCATCCAAAACCGATGCCTAAAAACGGGAGCTTTATTTGAAACGAATGAAACGAGCCATAAGCAAAATTCTCTCAAACAAGAGTATGACTAATCTGGCGAGTTCCATCTGGCCTTAAAAAACAAATTATAGACAGATGAAATTTAAAAATAAACGTTTCAGTTGGAAAGGCTAATTACCGAGAGTTACAAATGAGGACTATTCCAAAGGTTATATTTGAAGCATATTAGTAAAATGATCATGGCAATACTTTTAGGAGCCAAACAATTATTATATTTAAGCCAGAGATATTCTGGCATTACTGCCGGATTTGTGTCCTCGCATATTTTGTATTTCCAAAAATGTCCTCAAAATGGCTTTAGGTGGTCAAAATAGAGCTAAGTCCAAATTATGAAAGGCTAAAAATTATTTATTAAGAACAATCTAATTTGTATTAAATTTGAGGCACTAATTCACACAAAGAACCAAACTTCTGAAACCAAGGCTTTCTATACCAAACACGTTAAATGAAGATATTGATCTTTGGGAACGATTCAAGGAGGGTAATGATCAGGCATTCTACCTTCTCTATGATAAGTATACGGATAATCTATACAGATACGCACGTCATTTTTCGAAGGATAAAGATTTTATAAAAGATTGTATTCACGATCTTTTTCTTGACTTATATAAGTACAGGAAAAAACTATCTGAAACTGACAATATAAATTTCTATTTATTCCGGTCACTTCGCCGTATAATACATAAGGAACAGGTCAGAGTGATTCCTATCGTTTATAATGAAATGATGAAAGATCCGGATGATGCTCTGGTTTTTTCACATGAGGATCACCTTATTTCAATCGAAACGGAAATCCTGGATCATAAAATACTGCATGATGCGATGAAAACTCTATCGAACCGTCAACGGGAGGGACTTTCGCTCAAGTTTGAACATAACCACACCTACCCGGAAATCGCTGAAATTATGGGGATCTCAATTGAGTCGGCCAGAACCATGATATACAGGGCTTTAAAGGATCTTCGGAAGTGCATTGAAAACAACGGCCTTTCAATCCAATTATTGTTTTTTCTTTCCCGTTCAGTAAAATCTTAATCCCTTGTCTGTTAAGTAAATGTTAATTAATAATAAACTATTTTTAAAATAGTTGTATTTTTTTGTCTATGTATCGCCCCAGCTATTCTTTATCTTAATAAAGAGTAAAATTTATGCACGACAAGAAAGTAAGAGCGGAAGAGATACTTGCTGAAGAAAATTTTTCAATAGAATTTTTAAGCACAAAAGTGGAAGGTGGGTCGGTTGACGCAAATGAAATTCAGATGGCCGAAAAAATTTACACTTTTTTGAGCTCCTCCGGTGAAAATCTAAGCTTTTCTGAAAAGGAACAAATTAAAAATCAAATCAGGTATTCGATACGGAAGCTTTCCGCTAAACGGTTTTTGTTAAGGGTATCCATTGCAGCTGCAATCTTATTTGCATTAGTTATAACCTCTGTATCCTATTTCCGGGTAAATTCTACGACTGAGATAGCCAAATATGCTCAAACACTTGATTGGGTTCACGCAGGAAAAAATACGCAACTAATACTCCGGAATGGTCAGGTCGTACAGATTGAAAAAAAACAATCCCAGATTAAGTATGATGCTAAAGGAGAAAACATTGTGATTGATTCAGAACACAATGTCGCGCAGAAAAGTGATGAAACAAAAGGAGATTTCAATACAGTAATTGTTCCCTATGGTAAAAGAGTCCAGCTTACCTTGTCGGATGGAACAAAAGTATGGTTAAACTCAGGGTCTAAACTTGTATATCCGGTTCTGTTTTCCGAAAACAAACGTGAATTGTACATTGAAGGGGAGGCGGTATTTGATGTTGTACATCTGAATGACAAACCATTTATAGTAAAGACAAAAGATTTTGAT
>CAIXCY010000202.1 GCA_903918045.1 uncultured Bacteroidia bacterium | reverse complement strand
ATGGAGGGTAACCGGAGGGGAAGCTGAGCACTTGCCCAAACGGATGACATAAGCAAAAAAGATATGAATAATGTTCTCATCTATTCTTTGTATGAAGTTTCAAGCCAGTTTTTGTATTGATTGTATAATCGCACCGACTCCTGATTTTCATGACCGGCATAGGCTTTTGAACCCGGCTTATTCATGCAGCCGATATATTGATAGCACAAAATCTTATCGACAAAAGGGGATAGCTCCTCCATCTGTTTTAAAATGCGGGTATCAAAATCGGCCGGCAGTAGATTCCCTTTGGTTTTTTCCTCGAAATAGAACAGTTCCATATCGGCCCAGATTCTGGCGCGTGAAGCTTTTTGATGCGCCTTGGCTAAGTTTTCAAAATAACGGGAGGGTTCTCCCAATTTTGTCGAGTTTACACCAATGCCATCCTGGTAAGCGATAATTTCGATATTCATTTTCTCCAATTGTCTGACAAAAACATCGTCTGATTTTTCAGCTTTGATGTTGTAGGGGGCAATGAGGTTTACACTGGCGGGCATTAATGATTTGGCCACCCGTGCACACTCGTTCATATATTCGATAAATACTTCGTCAAAATAGGGCATCAGGTACGACTCGTTGGGGAAATACCAGCCGTAGAAACTCTTATGATGGCCATATTTTTCGGCAACCTCCTCCATCGCTTTGGCCCGAAGTTTACGGATACCGGGATCTTTCATCAGAAATTCCCCTTTCTGGCAATCGTCCCAGAAATCGTTACTGACGAAAAACTTAATACCCGATTCGTCGGCTGCTGAAAGGACTGCCTCCAGGGGATCGTCGCATCCTATTTTATACTGAGGCGCTAATTTGGAGGGATACATGGCCTGACCATTCAGCGCAATCTCTTGTAATATAAGGTATTCAAATCCGAGCTCTCCAATTTCCTTAACTTTTTCCTTCCATTGTAAGGCTGTAAACTTTGCCAGGGCAGGATCCCAATATCTCCCTTCGTAAGGGAGTAGATGCTGGAATTCAAACCACGATCCTGCAATGGGTTTTATTTTTTTGTCAGTAGGTTTGATCTGAGGTTGGGCCGCCAACCCTCCGGTTAACAGCAGACTTGCTGATCCGGTGCCCGCAACTTTAAAAAAATCTCTTCTTTCCATCGTCCTATTTGTTTATATTATCGTTATTCTATAGGTGTAAGTTTAACAAATGTTACACCATGATAGGCTAATTGAGTCGAGAATTGGTTATCAAAGATGCCGATATCCTTTTGTCTCCATAAATCACGCACCTTAAATTTACCTTTCAGGTGAAGCTCTGCAAAATCGAGTGTCATGTTGTATTTATCCTTTTGTATCTTTTCATCCTCAGCTTTGTCCCACAGAATGAAATAGGGATCAACATTGAAAAACCCAACCGCTATAGATCCGTCATCGAGGTATTTATACCAGATCTGACCATTCTCTTTTTGTATTTTGTTGGCGGGCATTACCGCGGCATCCTGGTCAACGGCAATAACTTCGTCATTGGTCAGCAGGTTAAGGGTGAAACTATCCATGTCCGACATGTCGCAACCGATAAGTAGCGGTGCAGACAGCAGGCACCACAGGCTGATGTGGGAATACTGTTCGTCGGCTGTGAGGTATGAATCATGAACTTTACTTCCCCAGCCAAGGCCAAGTTTTCCGACAACTAGCATATCGGGATCATTGTACTTCCCCGGACAGGTAACCGGAGCACAAACATTCTGAAAGAAGCCAATGCTGCTCACCACATTCCATTCATCGGTAATGTCGCGTGTAGTTCTCCATAAATTTCCACCCGCTTCAGCCCCCCAGTACCAAACGCGCGGCGCTCCGTATCCGACGCAATAAACCATATCGCGTTTAGTTTTGTCGAGCGCTTTTCGCATCACAACGTAAGGAGCTTTGATTAACTCTTCCGTTGGATTAGGGGCGATATCACAATAGTAACAGTAGTCATATTTGAGGTAATCAACACCCCAGTCGGCCCATGTCTGGGCATCGCGCTCTTCATGCTGGAAGCTACCCAAATGGCCGCCGCAGGTTTTGGGACCAGGAGATGAATAGATTCCAAACTTTAATCCCTGATCATGAACGTAATTGCACAATCTTTTAAAATCGGGAAATTTCTCATTCCCCAGTAATTCACCTGTTTGTGTACGGTCATTCGCTTCCCATCCATCGTCGATATTGATGTAAGTCCATCCATGCCCCATCAGGTTTTCGTGCATAAAGCGGGCTGCATCTTTCACTTTCTCTTCATTCACCTTTAATCCCCAGCAATTCCAGCTATTCCAACCCATGGGTGGAGTTAAACAGGTTTGGTCACCCACTTCAATGCGGATGATTCGCGAATCTTTTCCGAGGCTGTTTTCTGCCTGTAGAAGAACACTATAGGAGCCTGCAATATCAATAATGCCATTGATTATACCTGTTTGGGGATCAAGCTTTAAACCCGATGGCAGGTTAAGGGCGTCAAACGATATTGGCCCCTTTCCCGTAGCGCTGATTGTCATTAAAAATGGGTTGCCGGGACGGATGCCAAAAACCTTTGGATTATTGATTTTTGGATTTTCGGATGGTTTGGGGGTCAGGATATATTTGTCTACCTGAACAGGTTCAGGCTTTACCTGTTCGGGTACGATTGTCCCGGAAGTTTCAAATCTGGCATCAAGCCAATCGGCGTGGTCATACATAATTCCGTCGCCACCCTCTGTAACCAGTAATGCAAGCTGCTGAATATTTTTTAAGTCCACGCGGAAAGGTTTTGCCGGCATCCCCTTGTGCATTATTCCACTCTGCCAGATTAATTTTCGATCGGCAATAATGCGGAATTCCATATCTCCCGAAAAATCGTTCCGGTCGTCTGCTCCTGCGAATCCGGAGAAGGATTGGACTTTTCCGCCAAGGTTGAGCAGGTAGCGGCTGACCGAATGGGTGCCAATTCCCCTTTTATAGTTGACCCCTGCAACCTGGAGGGGTGTCCCGAGTACTGATTTGTTTAGCTGCGCATCTCCCCAATCCTGATATATCAGATGAACATTTAATTCATCAAGCCAGATAATTTTTGAAAATGAGAAGAATGGAAGAAACAGCAGAAAAACGCCAAGTAGTATTTTGCTCATTATTAAGATGCTAACAGTTTATTTTGAAATATTCTATTTTCAAGTGAGAGTTTTGCCAAGCACGTTATTTGCTTAAAATATTTAAACAGGCTTCAAAATGAGCCTCTCTCTCGGATAATTTCCCCAACTCCTGGTCCTCTTAGTGATAGGGAGAACTCAAAAATTGGGGAAATTTGCGTTTCAGCTGATAGTTATGCGATTTCTAATCTTTGAGTGAAATGCGGATATTATCCCATCCCATTAAAACTGATTCTCCGGCTGGCGACTCAATTCGAATATTGAATGAACCAATATAATCCTTATTTCCCGCAAAATTCTTAGGAATAAGGCGTTCAAGTGGTATTCTGATCGTCTGCCATACACCAAGATTTTGTACAACAAGGTCTGCTGCTATAATTTCGGCAGGGGTGTAGTTCCAGTAATTATAGATATACAGTTTGGTCTTCATGATTGGGGTAACCATATTCAATTCAAACCTGATTTCATATTTATCAGGTTGGTCTTTCATGTCGGAGGTGTAATTTACCCCGGTACCCATCATATAGAACCATCCGCTTCCCTCTGTTCCAATCTTAACCAATGAATATTTACCTGAGATCGGTTTGGGATTCGTCCATAAGCCAACAAATTGTGAGCCGTCATAGCCTGTGTAGGCGACATCGTCAAAGTTGGTAATTAAAAACTGACGATCCTGATAATACCCCGGGCAAACGACCGTTGCATTGAATTTGCTGTTTTTTACAGTCAGCTTAATATTAGGTGCAACATTAACGGGCACTTTAACGGTTATGAAATTTTCACCTACCTGGATTACAGGTTGCTCGATTCCGTTGAAAGAGACTACCGTATTGGTTGGGTCTACTTCATAGAGTTTGAAGAAATCGCCATAAATCTTCAATGTATCGCCAGGGGCAGTATATTCATTGAACATAGTGGTTAGCTTCAGATTAGGGATATTTACCGTGAAGTTGAAATCAAAAGCACCTGAAGCTGTAGTAACCTTTACTTTATTGGTTACCTCGGAAGGCATCACCTTGGGGATTTGCAGATAGAGTATATTATTTTCATAATATACATCTTTCATATCCACAATAGCGTCATTGAAGGTGATCGATTGAGCTGTTTCGAGCGCTTCGCCCTGGATTGCAATCCAATCTCCCATGTTTCCTGTTGAAATAGAGGTATCCAGTTGTTTCAAAGGTGTTATCTTTGAGAATGTTGGTGCTACCTGTACACT
>CAIXCY010000201.1 GCA_903918045.1 uncultured Bacteroidia bacterium | reverse complement strand
GGCAATTGAATCCAATCCTTCCTCCAATTATAAAATTGGAGAGATGCAAAAATATCAGGATCATCCAATGGTAAACTTTTATAATGTAGGTTTAAACTCCAATTTAGATAGAAGTGTACAAATTTCAACCTCTATCAACACGGACGATCAGGGTGTTTTTGCAACCTCGCTCGAAAATGAATTTGCCTTAATGGCATGTGCTGTGGAAAAAGCAAAAGACCAAAATGGGAAACAATTATATATCAACGAGGATGTTTATCGATGGCTTAATAACATTCGGATTAAAGGATTTGAACAAAGATTTGTAAAAAAAAACATGAATGCCAATAGTGCGGAAGTTCAAATCGTATGTGGGCTTAAAAACGTCCTTCGCCAAGTTTCAAAGACTGTTAAACGATTTTGAGTTGATCAGCGTTGCAGAAGCCGATCAGTTAATCGATTGGGAAACGGTACGGAAAATTTAACTCTAACATTGGAACACGGATGACACGGATGGGACGGATGAACACGGAAAAAAATTAGGAATTAGGAATAAGGAGTCTTGTGTCTTGAATCTTGTGTCTTGTGTCTTGAGTTTTGAATTAAAAAAGATCGGTGAAAATCTGTTAGATCAGTCCCGCATGTGCGGGATCAGTGTTCAAAAAATACAACATCGCAAGTTTTAATAAAGGCATTGGAAGGATGCTTGAATTAAATAAGTAAATTTGATTTTCTAAATTTTACAACATGGTCAAATTAAAGCAGATTTCCGAACTAAAACCCGCCAAACTTAAAAGGATTGCATTAGAAGCCACTGCCGAAGGTTTTTCGAAGGCAATTGAAACCAATATTACTATTGTATATGCTGAAGGGAATGCGCTGGTTGAGAGGCATCCGGATGGAAAAAAAATAAGAATAAAAAGACTTGTCCGGGGGCAACAAAGATTAAGCACCAGATTCAAATTGAAATAAGATGTCGACCAGACGATTACGCCTATTTGCAGGTCCTAATGGCTCAGGTAAATCTACCATATTGGAACGCATTAACAGGGAGTTTAGTTTGGGCTATGTTGTAAATGCCGATGTTATTGAAAAACGACTAAAGGAAGACGGCAAATATCCCCTAAGCGAACAAAACATAGAAACATCGACCGAATTGCTTCAAGCCTATTTCATGAACGATGGTTTTTCGAAACACAAGCTCAACGACTCCAGTTTCATCGGCAGTATTATTGTATGCGATGACCACATACAGCTACCAGCGCAACTGATAAACTCATATATCGCCGCCGATATAGCTGGATTCTTCCGAACTTATCACCTGGAACATGACCATTCCTTTACAGTCGAATCTGTACTTAGCCACCCTTCAAAATTAAACCTTTTACAAACAGCCAAAGCCGAAGGGTACAGAATCTATCTCTATTATATTGCAACCGAATCGCCAGACATCAATGTGAACAGGGTAAAGATCAGGGTTTCACAACAAGGTCATGCGGTTTCGGAAGAAGCCATCCGGTCACGGTATACAAAATCATTGAAACTATTGTACCAAGCCATAAAACTTTCCGACAGAGCCTATTTATTTGACAATTCAGGCAAAGAAAGCTTGTACATTGCCGAAATCACCAATGGAGAGGATGTGGAATTACATTGTAGCAACGATGAAGTACCGAATTGGTTCCTTCGTTATGTTGTAAACCATAACTCTGATGAGTAACCCTTTTCTCAGAACCAACCAAATGAACATACTTATTACCGGTATCCACGGTTTTGTAGGGTGTAATTTAGTAGAAGTCCTAAAACAACACCATACTATTTACGGATTGGATATCGTTTCACACCCAAAGGATGGAGTCGTTAAAACGTATGGCTGGAATGAGCTGGAGCAAATTGCACCCGTTGATTGTATTATTCATCTCGCCGGTAAAGCCCACGATACCAAAAGCCAAAACAATGCCCACCTCTACTTTGAGATCAATACCGGTTTAACCCAACAAGTTTTTGATTCGTTCTTAACTTCACATGCTCAAAAATTCATATACTTCAGCTCGGTAAAGGCAGCGGCTGACAGCGTCGGAGAGTCCATCTTAACCGAAGAGGTGGTGCCTGTTCCAAAGGGAACTTATGGAGAGAGTAAGAGGAAGCGGAAGAATATGTAGAGAAGCGAAGGGGCGAAAGGGAGAAGGGGCGACACTTCGACTACGCTCAGTGCAAGTGGGGCAAACGGGTCGTTGAGCAGAGCCGAAACCGGGTCGTTGAGCGGAGCCGAAACGACAGTGCATGAAGTAGAAGGAGAGAAAAAAATATATATTTTAAGACCATTCATGATTCACGGTCCGGGGTATAAAGGGAATTTGAATTTGTTGTTTAACGTGGTTAAAAAAGGAATCCCCTACCCGCTTGGTGCTTTCGAAAACAAACGGGCATTTACCTCCATCGATAATCTGAGCTTTATAATCACCCGACTCATCGAAAAAGAGATCACATCCGGCACCTACAATGTAGCCGATGACGAACCGCTTTCAACCAATGAGCTAATCGCCTCAATGGCTGAAACACTAAAAAAACCAAATCGGACCTGGAAACTGAATAAAACGTTTTTGCAGTTTTGTGCTAAAGCAGGTACACTGCTTCATCTCCCTTTAAATACCGCGCGGTTGCAAAAACTCACCGAGAGTTATGTCGTCTCAAACGAAAAATTAAAACAGGCATTGGGGATTACCCGGATGCCTGTTTCGGCAAGGGATGGGCTGCGGAGGACAGTAGAGTCGTTTAGGAAATAGGGTTACGAGGGCACGACTGCACGAGGGGGCGACGGGGCGACGGGGCGATACAGCTGTCTGTAGCACCACTGTCTAGTCCTGAAATAGGTTTACAGAAAAAGTAAACTAAAAACAGGACTGGATAATTACTGAATAATATTTATCAATAATTCGTATTTTTGCTTTTAAATAAGTTCGTTATGACAACGATAAAATTAACTATAAATGAAAAAACAGGCAAAGGGAAACATCTCCTTGCGCTGATAAAAGAGATTGCCAAATCGGATGATAATATTCATATCGAAAAACTGCATGAACCAAATCGTGAAACAATAATGGCAATGAATGATACTTCCGCCGGTAGAGTTACTTTGGTTAATACTATTGATGAACTATTTGACTCGATATAGCCATGTTCACTATCGGATATTCAGGTAGGTTTAAGAAAGACTTGAAAATTATCAAAAAACGGTCCGAAGTCAGTTTCGAGGATTTACGCATATTCATTAAAGAACTACAAAATACGGGCTTTCAAGGTCTAAATCCCAAACACCGACCACATAAACTAAGTGGCAATTTCTCAAAACATTGGGAATGCCATGTAAATAATGACTTGCTGTTAATTTGGTTACAAGACGATAGCACCAAGACGATCTTCCTGGCTCGGGCTGGGTCACATTCAGATTTATTTTAATATGTATATATCCTTTTTTAAACGGTTAATCGATTTACTGCTGGCACTGGTAGCCCTGATTATCCTCTCGCCTTTACTAATCCCCGTTTGTATCGGTCTGCTAATAACCGGCGAACACTATATCTTCTATTTTCAGAAACGAATCGGATATAAAAATCGGTATTTTGATATCTGGAAATTCGCCACAATGCTTAAGGCAAGTCCAAACCTTGCAGGTGGTTTACATACCACAAAAAAAGATCCCCGTCTTATGCCCATGGGGGGATTCCTTCGCAAGACAAAAATCAACGAACTACCTCAACTGGTTAATATCCTGATCGGGGATATGAGCATCATCGGTCCCAGACCCCTGGTCGATAAAACCTTTGCCCCCTACCCTGAACATGTAAAGGCTGTGATCTATAATGTAAAACCGGGCCTTACGGGTATCGGCTCCATCGTATTCAGGGATGAAGAGGATCTCCTCTCCCGGACCACCATGCCGCTTGAGGAGTACTATCGGGTGCATATCTCACCATACAAGGGGGAACTTGAACTCTGGTATCAGAAGAACCTCTCGGCGTATACCGATCTGATGCTGGTCTTCCTAACCGCCTGGGCCATTGTCGCACCGCATAGTGAGCTTGTATATAAGGTGTTTAAGGATCTGCCCGAGAGGCCGATGGAGTTGAGAAGGAGAGCCTAAGAGAGGGAGAGAAGGGGCGAAGGGGCGCGAGCCAATTTGCTTATGTACCAATTTGAAAATTTGAAAATTAAGTAATGTACTTCAGGATAGTGATCAAAACCCAGCTGAAGCATTTGTGTAAAGTCATCTGAGTTTTAAAATCCTTATTCCTAAAACGCTTCAATAAACTACTAACGTCAACCCAAACTGATGAGTTGTCCTTTGAGGAAATAACCAAAGAAGTTGAATCTGTAAGGAAACAAAGGTATGAAGAAGGTAAACAAATCATTTAAAGTCATAATTGATACCAACATTTGGATTGGATATTGTTTCACCCCCAAAGGATGGCAAATCAAATGAAAGAATTAAGGAATGAAGAATGACGGAATGAAACGAGCCATGAGCAAAATTCGCTCACACAAGCGTATGACTAACATGGCGAGTTCCATCTGGCCTTTAAAAAACAAATTTTAGACAGATGAAACCTTGCATTTATTTGTAATGCCGCTGTCTGATAACGTAATTTTTAACCATTAAAACCTAAGCATAAAGAAAATTGGTTAAATAGTATTAACTTGCATATTATTTAAAATTAAAAAATGATCGAAACCTCTAAAATAAATGATATTGTAAACAGGATTGCCAATAAATTCAATCCTGATAAGATCATATTATTTGGTTCGTATGCAGTAGGAAATCCCAATAACGACAGTGATTTAGACTTATTGATTATCAAAGATAGTGATCTTCCAAAATACAAAAGAAGTTTTGATATTCAAAAATGGTTGATTGGCTCGATGGTTCCAATGGATATACTTGTCTATACAAACAAAGAATTTGAAGAGGAAAAGAAGGTGAAAAACTCTTTCTTGAACTCCGCTATAAGGACTTCAAAGGTATTATATGAGAGAGGTTGATAAAACAGTTAAGGAATGGATTGATAAAGCAGATCATGATTTAGGTGCTGCAAAATTAATCTATTTGCACATCCCCGAATATTTTGATACGATTGCTTTTCATTGCCAACAAGCAACCGAAAAATACTTAAAGGCAATTCTAGCCTATTACCAAATTGAATTTCAACGCACTCATAATTTAGTTTATCTTTTGGATTTAATATCTCAAAAATTAATTGTATCAGAAGAAACATACAACAAGGCAATCATATTGAATGGCTTTAGCGTTCAGATTAGATATCCGGATACTACAATTTATCTATCAAAAGACGAACTGCAAAATTGTATTCTAATCTCTCAGGAGTTTAGGGAATATGCGATTATAACTATTGGAATAAAAGAATAGGTTAAAACTCTGAATTTTTATGGTGGGAAGTTTGCCACCATGATCAAAAACAGTCCTAACATGGCCGCAGGTTACATACCGTCCGAAAAGATCCGTGTATCTTACCCATGGGGGGATTCTTTCGCAAGACAAAAATCAAGGAACTACCTCAACTGGTCAATATCCTGATCGGTGATATGAGCATCATCGGTCCCAGACCCCTGGTCGATAAAACCTTCTCCCTCTACCCTGAACATGTAAAGGCTGTGATCTATAATGTAAAACCGGGCCTTACGGGTATCGGCTCCATCGTATTCAGGGATGAAGAGGAACTCCTCACCCGGACCACCATGCCGATGGAGGAGTACTATCGGGTGCATATCTCACCATACAAGGGGGAACTTGAACTCTGGTATCAAAAAAAACTTTCATTTACTACAGACTTTTTGTTAATTTTACTTACTGCCTGGACAATTATCTCTCCTCAAAGCGATTTAGTTTATAGCGTTTTTAAAGATTTGCCTAAGAGGCCGGGTGAGCTGAGATAGAAAGAGAAGACAAAGAGGAGAATGGACAAAAAGGGCGTGCAGCGATAGAGTAAAGAGGATGAACAAATATTCAGGTGTGCGTTAAAACACGGAATTTTAAAGATTCTAAAAGTTAAATCGATTTTTCTAACTGAGTAATTAAAAATATTCAAACAATGGGATACGAAACAACAATAGTTGCATTTGTAGAAATTTTAGGACTTAATAACGCTATTGACAAGAGTATTGCCGATGGCGCGGAATCCGGCAGGATTTTGGAGTCAATAAATGAATTAAAAGATTTTTTCAGTCTATCTGGTGATGATTCTGAACTTGAGTCAAGCAATATATCAATTGCAGCAACCGAACTGACTCAAATTTCTAATAGTCTGGTAGTATCGAGGAAAATTCGGGATGAAAACGGTATTTACAGGATGCTTACAGACTGCTCTCTTGCTGTTCATCGATTAATAGGCAATGGTTTTTTGTGCAGCGGAGCAATTAAAGTCGGGAATCTCTTTAGCATTAATAATCCGCATATCAGTGACACCTATATTAAAGCCTGGTTGGCTGAATCAAATTCCCAATTGCCAATTATAACCTTTGAAAGTGAGTTGCTCGATAGTGTCAGGTACTTCCAATATCCACCAAATAAAGGTTCTGAAGTCTTGGGTACAGCATCTGGAATAAAGAATTGTACAGAATTAATACCTGGAATCTATTACCTGGATTATTTCTCAGATTATCAGGATTACCCGGGAAGCACAGACGCTGCAGCACATTACTCAAAACTAAGAGAAATTATTGAAAAAGGGCTTCAGATTCCAACTGCATTTGACAAATATCGTTGGTGTGCCGACCAGTTTAATAAGTCGGCGGCAGAATATGACCTTGATAAAATTGAACAATTATAATGTATACTTTTCATAATTGAATTCAATCTCTTCGATATATCGTAAGCATTCGGCCTTGGACATATTGCCGGGTAATTTTCAGCCCTTTACCTTTGGTGAAAAACCAACATGATGAAAGAGCGAAGAACATTAGAATGGGCATTAGCCCTTATTGATCGGCAAAAATTAAGTGAAATGAATG
>CAIXCY010000200.1 GCA_903918045.1 uncultured Bacteroidia bacterium | reverse complement strand
GGGAAAAGCGGTGGCGAGGTTATCGAACCGGTTTTGTCAACCGATTTTACAATGTTGAAACCTGCAAAATATTTCCCCTCCTTCTCCAGTCCCAACTGAGCCATCCATTGATTTCGCTGGTAAGCGCCGGGAATGCCATTAGGATTGGGAATTGAGGGTGCAATATATTTTACAGGTCCTTGCGATACACCCTTAAAGAGTTTAATTCTGAATTTTCCAGGTGCCAGATTAACACCATAACCGAAGATTCCAAGATCCCCGGTGCTCAAATCACTATACTTCACATACTGAGTTCCCAATAAAAATTCTGTATTTCCTATTTTAGGCCGGATTCCAAAATTATTCACCGGATTTGTGAGGAACTGCCAGAAATTCTGTTTCATGCCGGGTGGCATACCAAAACCGCTAAAACCGGGATTGAAATTATTCTGACCCAGATTCAGATTGAAATTAAAGTTGACCGGGATCTCCCATTTACCATACGAAAATACCGGGTTAAACGAATACCTCAATAAGTTCCATGGTTTGCGGGCCTTGTAAAAATCAGGGGTCGATGTTCCGGGTGTTTTATTGAGTCCGTAACCCTCGTAGTAGATACCCATATCACCCTTGACGGTCAGAGAATCTTTTTTTTCTCCTGCTTTTACTTCAGAGGTTAGAAACAATGCCAGGATTAATGCTATTTTAGTTATTTGATTCATAGTTCTTAATGCAAGGTTTACATTTAAAATTTGCTCAGTATCGCCGAAAATTGACTACTATTTTGGGGTTATTTTCTATTCCCAATCAGGATATTTGTGGAAATTTCACGCATGCCTGGATTATAACCGGCCAAAACTGTTCGTTTGTGGCCGGTTATAAATTCTTAAAACCAAATAGGCATCAAGGCTGATCTCAATATTGAATCTTACTTCTTCGATTTAACTCTCTCTTTAGCTGTTAAAACTTGTTTCTCAAGTTCAGGTAATAGTTCAACCTCTCCTCTAAATATTCCGCTCTCTTTTAACCTCTTTAGGTCCGCTATTTTTTGTTCCATGTTTTTGATATCGGTTTCATCATTTACCTGGTTTGAAGAAGGGGTAATACCGGAGTTTTTAACTTGCAGAATCTCGGATTCTTTATTGTTAAGTGCGTTTGAATTTGCAGTTCCACAGGTTGCGCATCCAGCATTTGGGGTTGCCATAATTGCGGATGGCTCTTTACCATTATTCCCTACAGGTACACCGGTACCATTATTCGGTGATGGTGGCGGAATCGTTACCGCAAAGCATGTAATCACCTCACATTCTTTGCAATTCCTGTCCCTGAAAGTAAATTTAATGCAGATTCGTGTATACAAGGTGCAGCAACCAATCAACGACGGATGAGGCAATACAAATTGGATGTTCAGAGATCCCGGCAAGTTAAACCCACTATAATTGCCCCAGATCGTCTCTCTTGGATTCTGATAAGTATTACCCGGCACAGGGGTAAACTGGACAATCGGAGGATTCGGTCCCATCGTGATACTATCAGCTACCGCAGCATTTGTATTGATATCTGTAGCATTGTAAATACTTCCCCAGGTATAGGGAGAATTTTTACAGCTGATACACTCATTATTACTATTGTCGGTAAGATTAAAACTCACAACCTCAGCCCTGACCTGTGTAAATAAGGCACCCGCAGGAGCGCTGATTGTAAAAGCCTGGTTATACAAGGTGTATTTAGGATCTGTATCAACCACATTTTGAGAATATTTACCCGGTTTCACACTCAGTTTGTACTCACAAGGACATATCGGACAGATCACCTTAAATTTAAAGACACAACTATCACATGTTTTGTTTCCACATTTTCCATAGATATTAACAGTATAATAACCTGCATCGTTGGTCGTGAAACTGGCTGTATTTGTAAAGTTACTGATACCACCTAACGGATTCGTAATTACAATCTTTGTTGATCCGCAATTTGGTTTACTGCAAATATAGTTTGCTGTAAAATTATAGGTC
>CAIXCY010000199.1 GCA_903918045.1 uncultured Bacteroidia bacterium | reverse complement strand
CATTCATTTCACTTAATTTTTGCCGATCAATAAGGGCTAATGCCCATTCTAATGTTCTTCGCTCTTTCATCATGTTGGTTTTTCACCAAAGGTAAAGGGCTGAAAATTACCCGGCAATATGTCCAAGGCCGAATGCTTACGCAATACTGAAGTTGAAAGTAAATCAGGAATTTAGAAATTAATATAGTTCGCATCCGACCCCTACAAAACCATGGATGCCGGTAATAAGTATATTCATGTTTATTGAAGTTCTATTTTCCTTACCGTTTCCCAATCAACCAACCGATCAACTTCTTTCACACTAAAAAACTCGAAATCATTTAACAGTTTTTGAAATTTGGCAAACGAAGTTTTTAAGCCTACATATGATTTAAACTTTCGCATTTGGCTCCGATTGGCTCGTGGATATATGATGAAGATGTTCAATGGGCTAAAACAACTAACTCGTTCGTGGTTTAACGAAGTCTTTGTTTCATTTATGGCTTAGGAAAAGCGATGGTAGATTTCTTTCCGATGTGCAAATGCAACAAATGTCACTATGTTTTTTTCAATGACTATACCAATTCGATAATCTCCAATTCTAATTCGAAAGGCCGATTTATATCCCGAAAGTTTTTTTAGATTGACTATTTCATTAGGTGAATCAGCCTCTGATATTTGTTTTATAACCTCCAGTATTAAACTGGCAAGTTCTTTATTTTTTAGTTTTCTGAAATCCTTGACAAATGCCTTTTCAAATTCAAAGTTCATTTTGAAGTTCTTCTAAAAAGTTGGCCTTTTCAGTTTCTGATAGTATCTGTTTACGATGGTTGCGCTTTATCCGGGAAATCAAAATCGAATTTTCTTTGGTTATCTCAATTCCTTCATTTTTTTGAGCCATAATTTTAGCAGCCTGCAAAAGCGCTTTCCCAGCTTTGGTTCTTTCGTTTATCTCAATAGTTATCATAGTCGTTTAATTTTAAGCTCAATAACATTTGCTTGTAAACAAATAAATTTACGAACAAAATTACACAATCAAAGTTACAACTTTTCAAATGATTTTAAGGTCTTTCTCAACCCATCCCTTGCAGTAACAGGCATCCGGGTAATCCCCAATGCCTGTTTTAATTTTTCGTTTGAGACGACATAGCTCTCGGTGAGTTTTTGCAACCGCGAGGTATTTAAAGGGAGATGAAGCAGTGTACCTGCTTTGGCACAAAACTGCAAAAACGATTTATTGAGTTTCCAGGTCCGATTTGGTTTTTTTAGTGTTTGAGCCATTAAGGCGATCAGCTCATTGGTTGATAGCGGTTCATCATCGGCTACATTGTAGGTGCCTGATGAGATCTCTTTTTCGATGAGTTGGGTGATAATAAAACTTAAGTTACCGATGGAAGTAAACGACCGTTTATTTTCGAAAGCGCCAAGAGGGTAGGGGATCCCTTTTTTGACCACGTTATACAACAAATTCAAATTCCCCTTATTCCCCGGTCCATGAATCATGCATGGTCTTAAGATATATACCTTTTTCTCTCCTTCTCTCTCTCTCTCCTTGTCACCCTCTCTCTCCTCGTCTCTCCCTCTCCTCGTCTCTCCCTCTCCATTTCTCTCCCTCTCCCAGTCTCTCCCTCTCTCCCTCACATATTCCTCCGCCGCCCTCTTACTCTCCCCATAAGGTCCTTTGGGAGCCGGCACCACCTCTTCGGTTAAGATGGACTCTCCGACGCTGTCGGCCGCAGCCTTAACTGAGCTGAAGTAGATGAATTTTTGAGTAGGTGACGATAAGAACCAATCAAAGATTTGTTGGGTTAAACCGGTATTAATCTCAAAGTAGAGGTGTGCATTGGTTTGGCTTTTGGTATCGTGCGCTTTTCCGGCAAGATGAATAATACAATCAATGGGTGGGATTTGCTCCAGTTCATTCCATCCAAAGGTTTTAACGACTCCATCCTTTGGGGGTGAAACGATATCTAATCCGTAAATAGTATGGTGTAGCTTTAAACCAGAGACTAAATTGCTGCCTACAAAACCGTGGATGCCGGTGATTAGTATGTTCATTTATTAGTTTATTATTTAAACAAAACGTTGATCGCAAACGTCTTTAAAATCACGGGCATTGAAAGTTACCATGAAATCTATCCGAACATTTATATCCTTAAGTATTTCCCGGATGACACAATCTGTTAAACTATAAGCAGAACCTGTTGATCTGTTGAGTTGAAACACTTGATTTAAAGCTTCTGTTTTGTAATCGGTGTCATCTAAAAATATAATGTTGGGTTTTGAAATTAGTTGTTCCAGTAAGATTAGTCGATCTCGGCGACGAGTCAGATGGGTAGATATTGTTTCATACAAGCATGGCCAGGGGAAAATTATTTGATAACCTTCAATCAATTCTACGATAGTCGTTGACTCTGAATGAAACTGGTCCGTTGGATCAATTAATCCGAGCCAAAAGCAGGTATCCGTAAGGATTGTTTTATTCATTAGGCAACATCTTCATCGTTTCCCTCATTCCCTGTCGAAAAACCTTCCCAAGGCGCTCTTTTCCTTCCGCCAAACAAGAAATTACCTTTTAGTTTACCTGTTTTATTGTCATGATAAATAAGATAGACCCGGTCAGATTTACCAAGTTTGGCGTACTTCATTAGATCTTCTTTAATATCTTCGATATAATTTCCTTTGCCTTCGAATGTGAAAAAAGCTATGCTGTCACCACACTCTTTGGCTTTTACCGAGTCTAACCAGGTGTATAAACCTGAATAGTCCCCTTTAAGACCAAGGTCATATGAAATCCAAAATGCTTTATTTGTCGGCATATAGTGGGTAATAAATTTTATATAAAGTTACAAATAAAATTAGTTTCCAGGTAATTATTCTTTATACCTTCCATTCCTTATTTGGTTCTATTTGTGCATTTGAACCAAAGTTCTCAATTTTCATTTGCAACAGTTGAAGTGTGGCAGACTCATTGTATTTGTTTTCAGATAGTGCCCTAGATCGTTCACCCATTTGTTGCAATTCCTTTAATTCAACTGTTCCCAGATGATTGAAAAAATCTATCAGTTCATTTTGATTATTAATATCCAGGGACCAGCCAATTCCGTTTTCAACTACCATAGTTGAAATCTCGGTATTTGGTTCCCCTATAAAAAGAATAGGTTTTCCGGCAGCCAATAAGTGATATGACTTTGACGGAACTCCCAATCCAAACATCCCTTTAGATATGGAGACAATTCCGATATCACAATTAGCCAAAATGGTATGCTCATCACTTCGTGAAAAGCTACCTTTTAATTGAATATTTTCCAGTTTATATTCCTGAATGTAAGTTTCAATAAATGGAGAAAGTGCACCTGTCCCATGTATATTCAGGAATATTTTATCATTGGCGCATAACCTAAAGGCATCAAGAATTTCCAGTAAACCCTGAACCCTTCCGATATTACCTGCGTATTGTAACGTAATGTATTTTGGATTAATTCTGGTATGGTTTAATTGCTCAACCTTATCCGGATTTGTCCAATTGGTTACTATCGAAATTGGCATGGCAGGTTTGAATCTTTTTACCTTGGATGAAACTACCTGCTTCATGTCTCTTCCTATCACGATAAGATGATCAGCAGAAGAATAGGACTTATCAAAGAAATACTTAATCGTTTTATAAGCAACCGATTGATCATTTTTGAAAATTCCTGCAGGGATTGTATTCTCAGGAAAAACATCATGGACCAGGATGTGCAGCTGGAATTTTTTAAAGTATTTAATGATCTTCACAAATAAAAGAAGAGGAGCGGGATTTGTGGCCAAAAGCACTAACTCCCCTTTTGATACCTTACGGATGATCAAAAATCCCATTCTCAGGCTTAACAAAATTACCTTTAAAGTTCTTTGGATTAAGGAGTTTTTATCCAGTTTTAGAGAATTAGTCCGGTATATCTCGATTTGATTTGAAAGCTTTAAATCATCCTGAAAATCGGTTTTGTGATTGTCATAGAACTCAGGACCACAAATAATGCCAACCTTGTAATTCCTCGATAGATAATCTGCAATGCGTGTAAATATATAGGCAACTGCAGTTTCCTCAGGGTAAAATAATTCTGTGACGATCCAGATTTTATTTTGATTCATTTTAATAATACTGAATATTTTCCCGGATAAGAGCATCTTTCTCGTCTCTGTTCGGATAGTTGATTAGGACTGCCTGATAAATGCCTTTAAATACAAATAAACTACCAGCTGCAGCACCCAGTGTGCCATGCTTTTGAAAAAGCTGGCCAATATCCATTAATGAGCCGGCTCCGCCAAGAATAGTTATTGGTATACTTACCGATTTCCTGATCTTCTCGACTAATTGATGGTCGTAACCAGTCATTACACCATCACTATCTATGGAATTTATGACAATTTCTCCGGCTCCAAGTTGTTCCAGTTCTTTGGCAAATTCGAATGGATTTTTACCTGTAGATTTCATTCCGTTATTAATCCTTACACCGTATTTACCAGGTATCAGGTGCTTTTTAACATCAATGACAACTACGATACTTTGATTACCCACTTTGTTAGCAGCTTCAGTAATCAGACCGGGGTTATTAATTGCAGCTGAACTTATGGCAACCTTTTCAACCCCCAATCCGATTATTTTTCTGACCTGATCACTTTTTTTTACCCCTCCTCCGTAACAAAGAGGCATTCGGCACTCTTCAGCAAGGTGTGAGATCATTTTATAATCTGGTTCCCGATTTTCTCTTGAGGCATCGATATCCAGAACTATCAATTCATCGACCTCCTTTTCATTGAAGATCCGGACAGCGTTGATTGGATCCCCAACGTATTTGGGATCTGTAAACCGCACTGTTTTTACAAGACCTTTATCTTGAATGAGGAGGCAGGGGATGATACGTGGTCTAAGCATCTTGGGTAGAGGTTGAGAGGATGAGAAGGTAAGAGGTTGAGAAGTTGAGAAGGTAAGATCATCACTTTAAAAACAGAACTTGCCTGAATTCATATCCATCGAGTTAAGCATTGCTATGATTTGTTCATAATCGTCATCCATTTTGGTAAAGGTATCCTGATCAATGTATTTGCAAGCAAGGGAGAATTCCAGCCAACATTGGGTTTCTGAGGCTTCCTGCATAGAATCTGTAAGCTTGTTTTTGAAGACAGCTTCATATTTGCGTTTTCGCCAACCTTCAGCAAGATTTGAACAAACAGAACGGGAGGATCTTCGTATCTGATCGACTAGCGAATAACGTTCATCACACGGAAATGCCTTAGTCATAATATATATTTTCATGGCAGCCTCAAATGATCTTCGATACACTATAAGATCCCGAAAATGTTTGATGGGCTTTTGGTGATCCATTTTTTTAGAGGTTTAGGTGTTGAGAGGTTAAGATGTTAAGAGGTTGAGAAGTTAAGAGGTTGAGAGGTTAAGAGGAGGAGATGTTGATAATATTTATTTAAAGCAAAACTAAACTTCTTATTTTCTTAACTTCTAATAATTACATCGTTGCAAAATTCCTAAGAAGCTGCATCCCCCACTGATGGCTCTTTTCCGGATGAAACTGAACACCATAGATATTTTTATGACCAACAGCAGAAGAGAATTCAATACCGTAATTGGAAGCGGCAATGGTATCGTGAGCCTCAAAACAATGAAAATAGTAAGAATGAAGAAAGTAAAACCGTGCATCTTGTTCGAGGTTCAGCATTAGATTTGATTTTCCAACAGGAACAACATCATTCCAACCCATGTGTGGTATACATGCACAGTAATCAAAGGAGGAAGGGTCAAAACGTTTTACGACGCCATCGATCCAACCTAATCCGGGTGAGGTTCCCTCCTCACTCGATTTTGCCAGCATTTGCATTCCGACGCAAATACCCAATACCGGAATCCCCTTATTGATTACCAAATGATCCAGGGTTTCGCGCATACCGGAATCGGTTAGACGCTGCATCGCATAATCAAAAGAACCAACACCTGGTAAGATAAGCCGTTCTGTATCAAGCAGCTGATCGGAGTTTCTTGCTATGGAAACTGGAATATTCAGATTTTTGTAAACATTTGCAAATGCCTTGATATTTCCTAGACCATAATCTATTAGAGTAATCATCTGATAATTGACTTTTGTATTCCCAGTAATCTTAAAACTTTTGTAGCCATTTCAATATATGGCATATTGTTTTTATAATCACGGTAGGTCTTATTATCCCTATCCATTAGAGTCTGAAGCTCCTCAACACTAATTTCCAGTTTTTTTGCGATATATTCAAAATCCAGGGCAATGGTTTCTGCATCGTATGCCGGTTTTGAGATTTGATCAAAGGCATTTTCACGAGTCATTTGTCCGGTAAGGATCAGGCTTGAATAGTGAGCCCTGTGTTTTTGATAACCAAATTTGGTGGGCAACCAATACCCCTCATAAAAGCGTGTAAATCGTGATTCGTAGTGTTTATGAGGGTATTTTTGCCAGCCATACAATTTAATCAATAAATCCATTGCTTCTTCCTTAATATACGAGACATGGTTTAGTGGTTTTACTACTTGTACACCTTTGAAGTACCGGTAATAGAGCTTATAGGTAAAGATGTCTACCAGAGGAAATGATTTTAAAGGTCTTGTGCCAAATTTATGATGAATATCTTTTAATTGGGATAAATCAGTGGCATGATAGTGCCATTCCAGAGGTTCGCGCACGCACTCTGTAGAATAATTGGCGCCGGTAAGTATATATTTATGACCATGTTTGGCGGCATAATTATATAGACCGGCAAAAAACGCGTGGTCCTGAGGTGTATCGATATGGGGCACCTGGGCTTTAAAGAACGCCAATTGAAGGTCTTTCATCTCTTCCCAGTTGATTACTTCTGTATATAAATCCAGGCCAAGACCATCAACTAGTTTTTCGATATTATTGACTGCTTCTTGAGAGTTCCATCCAGCATCGACGTGAAAAAGCATTGGGCGCAGGCCAAATTTTTCTTTGGCAAGATATGCCACGTAAGAGCTATCAATTCCTCCGCTTAATCCGATTAGGCAATCATGTGATTTATTTTTTCCCTCCTTTTTGATTTTGTCAAGTAGTGGCTGCAATTCTTTTAATCCATTTTCATTTGGATTCCAGCTTGGGATGATGTTTTGGTGATAATTCCGGCAATAGTCGCACCAGCCTTTCTCATCAAAGGTGACCTTCGGATCACTGGTGTCCATAATGCAGTTTGAACAAATTTGGTAATGATCATTTGTGTTCATTTGGGCGGTTTTAAGGTAAGGGGGTTTGATGATTATGGATTAAGGGGCATAATCGTAAAGAGGTTGAGTTGTTAAGAAGATTAGAGGTTGACATGTTGAGAGATTAAGATATTTAGGGTCTGCTGTTAAACTCAGACCTGATATTTTAGATCAACTTGTTTAGAGTAGAGTATTTGTATGATATTTTTTAAGTTCCTCAGAAATTCTTCGACAGAAAGAGATAGAGCTATTTTAGCCTTTACTGAAAAACTTG
>CAIXCY010000198.1 GCA_903918045.1 uncultured Bacteroidia bacterium | reverse complement strand
CACACGCCAATACCAATACTTCTGGAGTTAAAGCCGGTTGGTCAGCTACAATATCTTGTAGTTCCACTCCTCCAAATGAAATCACAATGCTCGCCGGAACGGCATTTGTAACTTGTGGCGGAAACTTTTATGACGGGGGTGGTCCCAATGGAGATTATATGAATAATCAAAATACGACCTTAACGCTTTTCCCTTCACAACCCGAATCAAAAGTAAGTGTAACCTTTAATTCATTTAGCACCGCCGTTTCATATTATGACCCAATCACGTATTTAACAAACAATAATGATATCCTTTATATTTATAATGGTAACAATACTTCTTCACCTCAAATTGGTGCTTTTCAAGGGCATAACAGCATTGGTACAATAACTTCCACGGCAATCGATGGCAGTTTAACCTTCAAATTTGTTTCACATGCCAGTCAAACCATCACACCTGGAGGAGACAAGGCAGGATGGAATGCCACCATTGCCCCTTGCACAAAAAGTATGAATTATCCGAAACTCTATCTAAACAATGCAAATATTAGTCTCGGGCAAAGTGTCGTGATTACCGGGAAAGATTTCAAATTCAATGGAACAGCAAATATCTCTATCCAGGGACCTGGTGGATTTGCTCAGAATGCTGATAACATTAGCGTTAATGGATCAGGAGCCTGGAGTTATAGTTTTGCTACCACTGCAACAATGTCCCCTGGTTCATATACTGTAATTGCCATAGATAACTTTTCAGGACTTACTGCCCCTGTCGCTCAATTTACGTTATCATCAACCTCGGGGCCTACAGTTAATCTCACCCTTATAGCTCCATTAGAACAGACTTCAATTGAGATCAACACCCCAACTTCAATCAGCTGGAAAGACAAAATGGTATTGGGGAAAGTGTACCCGATGACCGGATCGCAGCGAAATTACAAATACCTCGTTGAACTTTCGGCAGATAATGGCGTAACATGGAAAACATTAACAACGATCGCAGGAAAATCATACGTTGATAGCTGGCCTACAATAAATTATAGGTTGACTATTCCCACTGTGGGCAGTCAATATGTGGTGAAGATTACAGACGCTTATAATAAAAGTAACTTCAAAATAACACCAGTGATAACCGTAGTTAAAACAGTTTCAACAGGGAATCTGAAAACTGATTTACAATGGGATTTTAGTTATCCCCGGCCATCTTTTCCGGTATCAGGTATTGCTGCAGACGGAACTGCAAGAATTTTCCTGACCTTAGCAAAAATAAACAATACCTCAGGACCAAATATCTCAAGTGTTAAAGTGACACTTAGTGATGCTTTAAATGGTAATGATGCGGCAAAACTTGGAAAGGTTAAAGTGGCCACCAAGACTTCAGCTTATGATTCTGAAGCAAATGGAACTACAGCAATAACAACTATAGATAATGGTACCAAAAATAACCTGTCCACCTTCTGGTATGTGGCACCGGACGATTTTGCAGGAAATGATCCGGTAGATCTCAAATATTCTTTTAGATATGTTACTGCCACCTTTACAGTTATTTATTCAAATAATACAGCTGAAATAATAACACAACTAATCAGAATTGTTAGGCCTCCTCTTATGCTTGTGCATGGCTTAAACAGCAGTCCATCTGGCGCATGGGACAATTTCGCATTTACTTCACCTATTGGAATTCCAATTAAATATATGAGCAGCGATAATTATTTATTCAAATATAAGTATGCAGTAAAAATTTCACCAGACGCTTCGTTTAATTTAAATGCATATTCCTTGCTGGTTCCGGAGTCATCGCAACCGTTTGATGATTCATTTCAGGGTGTTATAAATGGAATGAGAAAGTTAGGATATGCAGCTAACCGTGTGGATTATGTCGGACACAGCATGGGAGGTTGTGTCCTAAGGCAAGCAATAAGCAGCTATCCTAATATTTTTAATGTAACAGGAAAATATGTCATTAGCCCTTATAAGAATTACGAGATGGGCTTTGTGCATAAGATAATAACCTTGGATACACCCCATTATGGATCACCATTAGGTGATTTAATTACCCAAATTACTCCGTATTTAGAGTGGATAATAAGGCACCCACTTTCAGATTTATATAATTTAAATGCTAATCTCCTTTCAAGTTTTATTAATCCAATTGGTAATTACAATTATCTAACTTTAAGCTATAACAAATTTCAAGCTACTAATGCTATAAAAGATCTGCAAATAAACAATTCAACAGTAAATATAGGACAAACAAATATTCCGTCCCATCTCATAGCAGGCGATGTTTTTGGAAATTCAACCATTATTAATAACAATGTATGGAATACATTTGATAGAATTCCTTACTTAACTACTCTCATTAATTTATATTGGCAGGAGCAAAGGGCAATAGAAACTGAACCTCTAAAAAAAGCTAAGTTGGATGCATTTGCAAGCATTAAGTTAAACCCTGAGAGAGCAATCAAATTTCTTGATTATTATGTAAGTGACTATGTGAATACGCCAAATTTTATTTTAGACGGAGATTTTATAGTACCATTAAAAAGTCAACTCGCCAATCTGGAATCATCTCCAATTACCGATGTTTATTCAGGTTTTTACGCTAATCATATATTAATCACAGAAGATCTTGAAGTTGGAGACCGGGTTTTTCAATTAATCAATGCACCGGTAAGCGGCCCTCTTTTTGGAACTATTCCCGCTAATCCAAAAATTAAGTCCCAAAATATTTTCAATTCTACTAAAACCCTGGTTTCTGCAATAGATACAAATAAAGTAAAGATAATCTCTCCGGCATCCAGATCAAACTACCTCGCTGACAGCTCTGTAACGATTAAAGTGAATATAAAGGACCTGGCAAATTTAAAATACGTAGAATTAAGTTTTCAGGGAGAGAGCTATTTAACAGATTCAATATTTTCAAATATTTCATTCAATGTGCAGGTAAAAAACAATACTTTGGGAAATCAGCTTATTGTCGCAACTGCGGTATATGACATAAATTCAGACACAACTAAATTCTTATCAGATACAACGAGCATTAATGTTACAGTTAACCAATTACTAAAAGGGTTTACAGCTACTCCAATTATCAGTTATCTTGTTAAAAATGAAACGGTGTCTCCTCAATATAATGCGACCTACGAAACATTTGTTTCAATTATCAATAACAATGATCCAAATATTGGAGTATTAATCAATGATCCAAAAATTATTACTCTTGATCCGCTTTCACAAATCTTTAAAGGGATAACAATTGGCGAAACTTTTGCAAAAGTTTCATATAAAGGACTTTCAGACACAATTTACTTTGTTGTTAAAGAAGCTATTGACACAACCCAAATCGGCACATATGCCCCACCGCTTGCAAATGCCGGTGTGTCCCAGTATGTAAATGAAGGTGAAACCATAACTTTGGATGGCTCGTCATCTTCCGACCCGAATGGCAAACCATTGACTTACCTGTGGACAGCACCTGCCGGAATTACCCTAAGCTCCACGACTGCGGCTAAACCCACATTCACCGCCCCCGAAGTTACTGACAATACTGATTATCCCATCACGCTTATAGTTAACAACGGGACTGCTGATTCTCAGGCGGACAATGTTGTAATCAATGTGGCAAACGTAAATAAGCCACCTGTTGCTGATGCAGGTTCTGACCAGACCGTTAACGGGAGTGTAACTGTAACGTTGGATGGTTCAGCCTCCAGGGATCCCGATGGCAATTCGTTAACGTACAAATGGACCTCTCCAACAGGGATTACACTTAGCTCAACAACAGTAGCTATGCCTACTTTTATTGCTCCTGATGTTACTCAAATTACCTCTTTTACTTTTACATTAATAGTGAATGATGGCATTGTGGATTCCCCATCTGATCAGGTAATTATTACTGTAGAACCATCACCT
This sequence comes from uncultured Bacteroidia bacterium, assembly GCA_903918045.1. Lineage (GTDB taxonomy): Bacteria > Bacteroidota > Bacteroidia > Bacteroidales > Prolixibacteraceae > JAAFHB01. The sequence goes on along the minus strand of CAIXCY010000198.1, from coordinate 1,056 downwards.
GCTGCCGCTGGAATAATAGCTGGACCAGTCTCAATTTGTGCAGGGCAAAATTCGGTAACTTATACAGTCCCTGTGATTACAGATGCCAATTCATACACCTGGACGCTACCTCAAGGCGCTACAGGCACAAGTAGTACAAATAGCATCCTGGTTGATTTTGGAACATCTGCATCTTCCGGAAATATTACGGTAAAAGGCCATAATGGAAGTGGTGACGGTACTGCATCTTCCTTAACGGTCACGACAAATCCGAAACCTTTAACACCAGTTGTAACAACTGATTTCAATATTCTTCATTCGAACGCTTCGATCGGTAACCAATGGTATAACAACAACTCACCAATTAGTGCAGCAACAAACCAGGATTATACCTTTACAGTTGTTGGCAATTATACTGTAGTTGTAACCGTGAATGGCTGCGCATCGGACCCATCCACGATTAGTGTGATTACAGGAATTGACCCACTGGACTACAGCAAAAAGATTACTATTTATCCCAATCCGGTATCGGGTGATCTGACTATCAAGTATTCCGGCAATTTCGAAGAGGTTAAATTCAAAATCGTCAACCTGGTTGGGCAAGTCATTTATGATGGAAAATTAGTTGATAAAACCATCGTTGATACTTCTTCCTTCACCCCTGGACTTTACTTCATTAAATTTGATGTTGGTAATACTTTTGAATTCAAAAAAGTTATTAAAAATTAGAAATACGATGGATATAGCAAAGAAATTGGCAAAGAATACCTCAAACTATTTAGTCGAATTAACAAATAAAAGATTTCAGAAGTTTTAGACGAAGGGATTTAGATACCTAAATCCAATTTAAATTATCAGTAAAATAGGCTATAGAATATGAATATATTAATCATAATGCCAATACATTATTAATCCAACTAAAAAATTAATTATGAAAACATTCACAAATTTAGTCCTTTGTATTTTTGTTTTAACATTAATCTCAATTTCCTGTAAGAAAGATGCTGTAACCAAAACAAAAAAAGAGATTTTAACGGCATCAAAATGGAAAGTATCATCCGAAAAAATCAATGGAGT
>CAIXCY010000197.1 GCA_903918045.1 uncultured Bacteroidia bacterium | reverse complement strand
GGATGCAATTCACACAGATGACCCATGTTGAACGGGAACACGCCCGCAAAGCGTTACTTCGGTATTGCGAACTCGATACCCTGGCTATGGTGATGATCTATGAGTATTGGAAAGATTTAGTAAATAAGTAATAAGCAACATTATGACACAAAAGAGAAAAGAAATAACCTCACTGGATATTGCCAGGGTCTTGGGAGTAGAAAAGGAGTACAACGATGTTCTATTCGAACACCAACTAAAAGAGAATTATGAAACAATTATGGGGGAGAAATTTACCCAGATAAACAATCAAACAACTAAAACTATGGGACCTTTCAACAAAGAACTAAATTATGCTTTCGAATTTTATCATGAAAATGGAGCTTTAATCGACAAAATTGATGGTCCGGGTGAGATTGGCAACTGGCTTTCTTATCCGGATAATGATGCTCCCATTTATGGTGCGATTATCCCTGTCGCTTTCAACCTCGCGAAGGATAAGATCAGCACAGACCGGTATATTAAGGCGGTAAGAATTCCACTCGATGAAGCGGGGAATGAACTCCCTGGAGTCAGGGAAGAGATTATCCTGCTTTATGCCGATAGTCTGGAAGATGCCCGGCAAATTGGCAGGTTGTTTGGTTGTGAATTTATGTACTGGACGGAATGGGACGGCACCCGGAATATAATGATCGTTAGTGTCAATATAGATACTAACCCCTATAAAGATCCGGAAACAGAAACCTATTACACCTTTGATTAATTGGTGTTTAGTTAAGTAATAAAACGAATATATTGTTGTATTTCCAAAATTGCCTTCATTCTTAAAGATCAAAAATAAAAACAATGCCACAAAAGCACCAAATCACCAAATCACCAAATTCCACCAAAAGATACCTAATTAATACCTTTGGTGCCCTTGGGTGTCTTCGTGTTTTGGTGGCGATTTTTTTTTATCGACTTCAGTATTGAATACTAAATACGACATCTTTATATTCTAATTCCTAAAAATGTAAATATTCACCGCAGAGGTCGCGAAGTTTTCGGCAGAGATCTGCAGAGAACTTTATGAATACAAAAATAAGTCTAATTGACAAATAATAAACCCCATGCAAATTGTAGAACTTGAATTATCGCATTACGATCTCTATTCTCCAGCAACCGGAGAACTTATTTGTGGTGAAGAAACGGGATATAATGAAGCAGCCCAATCGCTGATGGGGTACTGGATTGGCGAGGTCTTTACGGAACCATTTATTAAGGATGAGGCACTAAAAGCAGCCTGGCGCCAACTGATCGAAAAGGTTGATGCCGCTGTTGATGCGGGAGAGGATGATGAAGGACTCGGGATTGAACATCTGGTTCAGTTTCTGGCTGATTATGATGCTCCCTCCTGGATTGTGTTTAAGATTGGTCATCCTGATGATGTCACCGGAATGATTATTGACAATGGGTGGTTTGTTGTCAATATGGAGAAAGAGCAGCAATAGGGGGGAATTATTTTTTTAACCCTTAATTAACCTGATACAGAACAAGTACATAATGATTATAAAATATAACCCAGATAAAAATGACAAAAGATCAATTCAATGATTTTATTAATACTTACGAATTGTACTCCTTTGACGATTTAATAGAAATTACTCATGTGGATGGCTTAATACATCAAGGCATCTGGATGTCAAGTACGCCACCACTTGATGAATCGATGGATGGGAAATTTGCCGGTAAGGGTGAATATGAAATTTTTTACCTCTTTGAAAGTGACCGTTTTGTCATTTGGTTCATCGATGAAGTTACAAACCTTAAGTGCCTTCAGAAGGGGTATTTAAAAGGTTTGCCTTATCAATTGGCACTTTAAAAAAATATATTATTTCTATTTGATGACTCAAAAAAGAAAAGTAATCACCGCGCTCGATCTGACCAAAATAATCAGGGACGAACGGGAATACATCGAAACCAGATTTGGTAAAAGGGTATGGGATAACGATGCGACATTAGGCAGTAATGACCCGAATACTAGAGATGATCAATCAGCTGAAGTAAAAAATATGGAGTTTTATTTTAACCTGGATAATTGTGCCTACGATTTTCATCACAACACCGGCACCTTGACCGATTTTGACGATACGGAGCCGGGCTATAAACTCCCGGCTTCAGGTGACCCAATTCCTTGCTATGGGGCTATCATCCCTGTCGAATGTTTCCATGTGGTGGAAATGATCAGTAAGATGCGATTTGCGATTCCCGTTCACATCCAGTTTTATGAAAAGGCGGAGGACAACCATGCAGTAAGGGGGGAGATTATTCTTTTTTATAGTGAAAACCTTGCAGATACAAAACAGGTGGCCAAATCGTGTGGGTGTGAATTTCAGAACTGGATAGGTTATATCGATCGGGGTTTTGTCCTGATTGAAGATG
>CAIXCY010000196.1 GCA_903918045.1 uncultured Bacteroidia bacterium | reverse complement strand
TGGCCGACAAAAAAGCAGTCCTTAATGACGAACTTGAGCTGGCCGATGGCCGCTATTTTGAGCGGGATTACATTCCAACCTATTTGGAAAATGCATATAACGGGCACCTTTGGAAATACAGAGATATCACAGAACGTAAGCTCTCCGAAAAGAAGATTAACCAGCAGAATGAAAGGTTAAATGCGATTATTACTGCTATGCCTGACCTTATTTTAGTATTAGATCAGGACGGAACCAGCAAGGAGTATTACACAAACACTCCGGAAAAATTACTTGTTTCGGAGGACAAAGTGGTGGGAATTAATATCGAAAAATTGTTCGATGAGGAAACAGTCCGGTTTCATCTTCAAAATATTGCAGAATGTATCAATCTGAGAAAAATGGTTTCTTACGAATATCACGTTGCAACCACAGACGATGCTGGCTATTATGAAGCCAGACTCGTTCCGCTTGGAGAGAAAGATGTTCTTGCATTTATTCGCGATGTTTCGGAGAAAAAACAAAAAGAAGATGAAATCCGAAATCTCAATTCAAATCTTGAGCTACGTATCGAAGAGCGGACTGCCCAGTTATCGGAAACCAATGCCGTTCTGCAGACCGAAATAGCCGAACGTAAACTGGCCTCTGCTGCTACAAACGAAGCACTTAATCGCCTGAATAAAATTGCAGACCGGTTACCTGGTGCAGTTTACCAATACCAGCAGAATCCCGATGGTACTTCGTGTTTCCCCTATGCCAGTGAAGGAATAAAGGATATTTACAGGGTTTCACCCCTCGATGTAATTCATGATGCATCACTCGTCCTCTCGAGGATTTACCCTGATGACTTCGAGAAAATTGTTGCGTCAATACAAAAATCGGCCGAAGAACTTACACTTTGGCGTGAAGAATACAGAGTAAGGTTTGAAGACGGAACAATTAATTGGTTATTTGGAAATGCCCTTCCCCAACTTCTTCCAAATGGTGCCGTACTCTGGCATGGATTTATTACCGATATTACAATTCGTAAACAGATTGAGGCCGCCCTTTTTGAATCACAGAGAAGTTATAAAACGGTACTGGAAAATATTAAGGAGATTATTTTTCAGACCGATGTGAATGGTTTGTGGATATTTCTGAATAAATCATGGGAAGAGGTAACCGGATTTACAGTTGAAGAGTCTATGGGACAGCTTTTTGCTAACTATGTTCACCCTGACGACCGCCAACGGAATATGGACCTGTTCCATCCTTTGATTATGCGTGAAAAAGCTTATTGCCGCCATCAGGTCCGTTATTTGACAAAGGATGGAAGTTTCCGGTGGATTGAAGTTTTTGCCCGTTTAGGACTCAACGAGCAGGATGAAATTACGGGGACCTATGGTACCCTTCAGGATATTACAGAGCGTAAGGAGGCAGAGGATAATCTGAAACATATTTCATCAAGGCTCGCATTAGCAGTTCAGGCAGGGGGTGTAGGTGTTTGGGAATACGACGTTCAAAACAATAAGTTGGTTTGGGACGAGCAGATGTTCGCACTCTACGGTCTTGAAGGGAATAATTTTGTTGGTGCTTATTCTACATGGCTCGAAGGGGTCCACCCCGATGACCGTGAGAGAGGCAATCAGGAAATTCAAATGGCTTTGCGCGGTGAAAGAGAGTTTAATACCGAATTTAGGGTCGTATGGCCAGATCAGTCGGTTCACAATATCAAAGGGCTTGCTGTTGTAAATCGGGATTCTTCAGGTAATCCGATGCAAATGATTGGAACTAACTGGGATATCACTGCTCAGAAACAATCCGAACTCGAGATCATTCATGCCCGAAACGAAGCCGAACAAGCCAACCTCGCCAAGAGTGAATTCTTATCCCGAATGAGCCATGAACTCAGAACCCCAATGAATTCAATTCTTGGATTCGCTCAGTTGATAGAAATGGGCGACCTGGTTCCTGCACACAAAAAAGGGATTAAGCA
>CAIXCY010000195.1 GCA_903918045.1 uncultured Bacteroidia bacterium | reverse complement strand
TGAGAAGGTCGAAGTAAATGGCAGTGGTGCACATGCGTTATTTGCTTACCTAAAAAAGCAGTTACCGGGATTTCTGGGAGGACGGATAAAATGGAATTTCACCAAGTTTGTGATTGACCGAAACGGAAAACCGGTGGTTCGGTTTTCTCCGATGACCACTCCGGAGCAGATGGAGAAAACGCTGTTGAAATTGCTATAACGTGGGTATAGTGATAGCCTCAATCAAAGTGAGACTATCACTACTCCAGATATTATAATTTTATAAATTCCACTCTCCGGTTAAGAGCCTTATTGGCCGGAGTATCATTAGGGGCAACCGGCTGTGTTTCGCCTTTCCCGTCTGTTTCGAATCTTGCAACGTCAATCCCGAATGTCTTTGCCAGTTCGTTTTTGACCGAGTCGGCTCTCCGTTTTGACAAATCGAGGTTTTTAGCATCATCACCATCAGCGTCCGTATGCCCGATAATCTTCACACGTACCGTCGGATTTTCATTCAGGGCGGCAGCAATTTCCTTTAACGTGCCGTACGATTCAGGCTTCACAACATCCTTGTTTACGTCGAAATAAATTCCATACGTGACAAGCTTCCCTTCAGTAATCAATTTATTCCGGGTATCGGGTAGACCCGCTGCAACTCTGAAATTGGAGATAAGCGGTTTACTTTCACCTAGTTCAAAACGTAAAATATTGTATTTGAATCCAAGGGGTAAGATGCGGGGTGAGTCGGCAACTTTTTTCTCATTTACATAGATGCGGATTCGCTGTTTCTGGATCCAGTATGAATAATGAACTTTCTCACCGGGTTTTGTTTCGAAAGTAGTACTTTTACCGCTAATTGTATAAGTGCCATCAGCATATGCAGCCAAATCTATTGCGGCAGGGGAAATATCGGTCTTAACACCTGCTATACCGGGTATGGCTCCACCTTCGCCTGGATCCTTGATATTCCCGGAAACCAGATAAAAGCCAACATCAAATGATTCTCCCTCCTGAACGTTTAGGATCATGTCAAATTCAATTGTAAAGTTTTCGGAGGTGAGCAGATCCCTTTCAGGATAATAACAGCCTGGTGCAGTAATATTCAGCCATTTACCGGGATAGTTATTGAGCGAAACTACCTCCCCTGAACCGTTCGAGAACCATAAAGCAGGAAAATCACCCACGTTATCCTGGCTAAAATCATCATAGAAAATAATTTTTTCTCCCGGAACAAAATCAAATTTGGAATAAACGGACATAGACGGCTTTGTCTCTGCTGCCGGTTTTACCTCCTGTGGTGTTTCCTGGGGTTGAACTTCGGGCTCACTCTTCTGTACCTCTGCTGGTGGATTAGTTTTTTTCTTTTTGAAAAGACCCTTTACCCCGTTTTCGACGGCGTTCAAACCTCCGTTAATCCCTTGCTCAACATTGCTACCCGCCTTATTGGTGGTCTGATCTTTTACCTCACCTTTAGCATCAATCTGGGCATTAAGATTACAAAACGCCGCACAAAAAAGAATAGTCAATAAAACCTGAGTCGTTTTCATATCATTAGAATTTAGATTGCATAAAGTTATAGAATTCAATTCTAATTTATTCGGACAATAGCTTTGATTTAAAATATTTTTAAACGAATATTTTTTACAAAAAGTAAAATAAAATTAAGTCAAATTCATCAAAATTTACAAATAGTAAAATAAAACTAATATATGTTAAAAATAATATTACTTTTGACCGATTTTTAATATTTATTTAGACTAAAAACAAATTGTACCAAATGAAGAATTTATTTATTGGATTAATAACCTTGCTAGTCGTAGCAGGTGCGTGTCAAAAAAGTGCATTAACTGAAAATAGTGCTGTCACAACTACCTCTGATAATGTCCTTAAGTCACTTATCACAACTTATCCGGCCAGGTTAATCAGCACACCGATTATCACTTCAGGTTTTCCGGAAGAGGTTGCCGAATCACAAACTCCAATTAACATTGTGACAAGTAATACTGTGAAATTTGTTAGTTCTACACCTGTTGTGCATTACAATATGATTAAATTAAAATCTATATTGAATAATGCCGCAGAAAATCTAAAGATTAATGTTGATCCCACCGACACTGCCAGTAACTACGTAATTTTTAATGGAAAGAAATATGACCTGGCTCAGTTTCATTTTCACTATAGCAGCGAGCACACGGTTAATGGTCAATACAGTACAATGGAGGTCCATTTTGTAAATATCTCAGCAGATAAGTCTTATGCAGTGCTTGGTGTACTTATCAACTTAGGTAGCAAGAATGAATCTCTTGGACAATTATTCCATGCTTCTCCAACTGTTGCCGATGCTGTAAACTCATCAAACAAGAAATTTGATGTGACTAAACTATTTCCTGCTAACATTAAAAATTATTATACGTATATCGGTTCTTTGACCACCCCAAATTATGGTCTGGATTCTGATCTTACCAACGGAGGTCCTGTAACCTGGGTTCTGTACAAGGATAAGCAGCATGTTTCCTCAAGTGATTATAACTATTATAAAGGAATTTACCTGGAGCCTAATTTTCGTACTATCAGACCTTTAAATGGAAGGAAAGTATACGAAAATGTCAGAAATTAAGATGATCAGGGCTTAAGCTAACTATCATATTTTAGAGAATCCTCTCATTCTAACACTGAGGGGATTTTTTATGCCTGCCCCAAAAGATTTGCTTATTATTTTCCTTAATCTGACAATGTTTCAGTGGATTGATGCCTATTTAATGAAGATATGCTATTTAAAGGGTAAACATTTCAGGGTCTAATTTGGTTTAGCCAAGATGAAACGAACATTGAGATATTACTTTCTCCTTTTATTTTTGACACCTTTGGTCTATACAGGGTGTGTTAAAAATAATCTGAGTGTTGGTAAGATAATCGTTCCGCCCGTTATTCCTTCTGTTGCAGACACACTCGGGAAGAGTTATTTGGCCCTGGGTGACTCGTATACAATTGGTGAGGGAGTAAGTGCTTCTGAACGGTATCCGGCTCAGGCTGCAGTTTTACTTAGGCAGAAGGGTATATTTTTTGGTTCTGTCGAGTATATCGCTCAGACAGGATGGACAACCAGTAATCTGGCAGGGGCTATTGCTTCCAAAAATCCGGCTAATAATTATGACCTTGTTACTTTAATGATTGGCGTCAATGATCAATATCAAAAGAACGACACGACCGGTTACAGGGCTAACTTTACGAATTTGCTTGAGACCTCCATTCGGCTGGCGGCCTCAAAAAGATCACGAGTTATAGTTTTGTCGATTCCTGATTATGGCATTACCTCTTTTGGGGCCGGCTTGCCGAATATTGGAATTCAGATCGATGCTTTTAATGCAATAAATAAATCGGTCACAATGGCTTATGATGTGGCCTATCTGGACATAACCCAGATTAGC
>CAIXCY010000194.1 GCA_903918045.1 uncultured Bacteroidia bacterium | reverse complement strand
TTTTCAAGTTCTTTAATCTTTATCATTTGACTTGTTTATTATTTTTTAAGAATCAATTCCTGCATCTCGCCGTAATTCTCATAACTGCTGGTAATAACTTTATCGCCAGGCTTTAGACCTTGTAAGACTTCATAATAATCAGGGTTCTGGCTTCCAAGTTGAATATCGGTTTTGTAGGCTGATTTACCATCTGCATCCACTTTAAATATCCAGTTTCCACCGGTTTGCTGGTAGAATCCACCGCGCGGTAGGCGCAATGCCTGCTTTTCGTCACTTAATGCAAGCCGGATCTGCAAGTTTTGTCCTCTGCGAATTCCATTCGGAACTCTACCTTCAAATTGCATATCCACCTGGAACTTTCCACTCGTGACCTGGGTAAACACCTTGATTATTTTTAATTTATACAAGCTTTCCGCAAAAGTAAAATCCCCTTTCAGACCAGTATAAATACGTGAGATATAATGCTCATCGATATCGGCTCTTACTTTAAAACCGCTTAAAACGTCAATCTGGCCCAGCCGGTCGCCCATCCGTTTATTTTGTCCAATTTCAGCATCAAGAGAGGTGAGTTGGCCATCAATAGGTGAACGAACGGTCAATTCATTTACCTTTTGACGCATCATATTGAGGGCTTCCTGTGACCCTTTATACGATCGCTTATCCTGCTCTTCCTGCTCAAAACGGGATATCGAATCCTGCTTTAATATTTGTTGAGTCAATTCCTTCTTTTTCGAATAATAGTTATAATCGTTCTCAGCTTTTTTAAACTCCTGGGAACCGATAACCTTTTCGGCAAACAGGTGTTTATCCAATTGATAAACCCGTTCTGATTCCTTCAATAAACTTTCCACATCAGCCATCTGGTTTAGTTTGCTAACCGTATTTTGCTGCGCTGCATTACTATTGATCTGCATTTGCGTCAGCGTATTGTATACCGTATTTTGCTGACTTAACATGTTCATCAACAGATCGGTATTAGACAACCGTAAGATGGGTTGCCCTTTCTTCATGATAGCACCATCTTCCGTGAATTTTTCTTCAACCCTGCCACCTTCACTTGCATCCAAATAAATAGTTGTCAAAGGCATTACGATTCCGTTTACAGGAATAAACTCCTGAAAAGTCCCGTTTGAAACTTCACTAATGGTTATTCTTTCGAGGTTTACATTCAGCCTCGATTTGCCGGAAGTAAAAAAGTAGCTTGCAACACTCAATAAAACAATTGAAAGAATAATTACAAGTGTACTTATCTTTCTCACGGTCCATTTTTTCTTTTCGATTGGTCTGTCCACAGTATTTCAATTATTATTTAATATTAATTACTTTACTGCTAATACAATGCCAGAAATTAAATAAACTGAATTTCAATAACATAAATATCCATGGTGTAAGAAACTGTTCGGCAGCGATACAACAATTGTATCAAAATCAAACACGCTTGACTATACCCCGGTTATCCATTCAAGAGAATAGGGAGTCTTTTCTATCTCGAAAATGAATTGGTACCTGTTGGGGTAAATTAAGGGTGAGAAGAGGATCGGAGTTGTACATGACCTGAAGAAGTCAGGCTCTTATTTTCAAAATCGAAGAAGTCAGGCTCTCTGTGTACTAAATCGGGTATTTGATTTGTCTCTATTTTCAGCTATGATGCTTCGTTTTTCTGAAGTCGGCATTGTAATAGAAGAAAAGCCTGAAAACGTGACTTTCAGTGTACTGGTTTCCGGTTGATTTCTGTTGCCAGATGTTCATATGCCCGATATCAAAACTTAATTTCGGGGACAACGTTTGCTTTAATCCAAAGAATAACCTGTTCTGATCAAACGTATTATAGACGATGGATTCCCCAAACTGAACGCAGACCTCATCGGAAATGACGAGGGCAGGAATCTTCTGATTTTTAAAGGGTTTTACCTCAAAGCTTGCAAGGTATCGAAGCCTTAGCGTGAATAGCTTACCGCCCACAACCTTATCATTGAGGATCTGATCCCGCCAGCGTTGCTCAACACGAATACGGTTTAACGTTGAGACAATTCCCTCCTTATGAACGGCAGACCATTGTTCGTAGATTCGGTTCTCATTTCCCCAGGTAATTTTTTCAGCGGGTGGGGCCTGCCACAGATGCGCCACGCCTAAAATAACAGGGTATTTGCCGGCAATCCAGTACATTGCTCCGGCGCGGACGAAATAAAAAAAATCATCTGCCATAAAATCATCTCTCCGGATATGAAAATCGCCCACCATACCCCAATGATCCGAAAAGCGCAGGGTACTATTGACTGAGAACCACGACTGCGAATATTCCGTAACCTTTTTAACCGGGGAGGTAGTCTGTCCAAAAACATCTTGACCCAGGAATAAACAGACAATAAATAAAATAGTACATAACTTTTGAATCCGGCAAATTTGCAGGACCAGCCTTTGGAAAACTTGTTTTTTCGATATAGGCAACTCCATTTGAAAATATAATAGGACGAATTAACCGGAAGTCTTATCATTCCGGCTGGCAAAAATAACGAAGATTCAGGGCTCTAAAATGGGAAAAGCCAGACGGTGGTTAAAACTTCATGCATTATTAATATGACCGGTTGATTTATTATGCTCCAAAATACACTATCCTCTTACATAAATTTAAATATTTTCGTATATTTAATGAAACGTTCTTCACGGTAATTTACCAATATTATTCCAGGTCTCCGGGCCGCCATTTAGGATTTTTACGTCATTTTTTAGATTAAAGTCGTTAACCATAAAAAATCACCAACCAATGCCTGTAAAAAAATTGATCCATTTTCTCGATGATAATCAAGTGAAGTACATCACAATTCGTCATTCGAGTGCTTTTACAACGCAGGAGATTGCTGCAAAGGCACATATATCAGGAAAAGAGCTTGCAAAAACGGTTATGATTAAAATCCAGGGGAAAATGGCAATGGCTGTTCTGCCAGCTTCCCTTATTATCGATTTTGAGAGTTTAAAGAAAATATTCGGAACCAGCAATGTAATGCTGGCAACTGAAAATGAATTTAAAAACCGCTTCCCTGATTGTGAGTTAGGGGCGATGCCACCATTCGGTAATCTTTACGACATGGAGGTTTATGTTGCCGAAACGCTGACCGGGGAAAAAGAGATCGCATTTAATGCAGGTTCGCATGTAGAACTGATAAAATTAAGTTACAAAGACTACCAACGCCTGGTAAAACCTCGGATTTTCAAATTTTCATGGAAACCCGTTTCATTACCAGGCGATCCCAGCGAACGTTGGGAGGAGGAACTATAATTCGGATCCCCAATTATTTACCAGCAGGTGCTATTTGTAGGAAATTACGGTTTCACCAGCCATAATTTTCAGGCCGATAGTCTTTAGCACAGTTCCCGAAGGTAGGACAACTACCAGTGAGGCTTCCCCTGCAAGTAAGAGAAGTTTTATATTACCAGTTTCACCTCTGACGAGGTATTTGCGAGATATGATATCAAATAAATCGACACTGGACGGAGAGGAATAAATTACTGTTTTGACTTGACTATAAGGATTATAATACAAAAGTTCAGGATATACATTTTTTGCATAAAAATCTGTAGCATTGCAGTCGAG
>CAIXCY010000193.1 GCA_903918045.1 uncultured Bacteroidia bacterium | reverse complement strand
TTTACAACGTCAGGACCGGTAACAAACATATAGCTCGTATCCTTAACCATAACGATAAAGTCTGTGATTGCCGGTGAATAAACAGCTCCACCGGCACAAGGTCCCAGAACGGCTGAAATCTGAGGAATTACACCCGAGCTCATCACATTCCGGTAGAATATATCGGCGTAACCCGCCAAACTTTCGATCCCTTCCTGAATACGGGCTCCTCCGGAATCGTTTAAACCGATAAGGGGTGCTCCCATTTGCATCGCAAGATCCATAATCTTAACAATCTTGTCTGCGTTGGCACGGCTCATGGTTCCGCCAAAAACTGTAAAATCCTGTGCAAAGGTATACACCAGGCGACCATCGATCTTTCCATAGCCTGTGATTACACCATCACCCGAAAATTTTGTATTTTCCATACCAAAATCGTGAGAACGGTGTGTTACAAACTTATCCAATTCAACGAAAGTTCCCGGATCAATCAGTACTGCAATCCGTTCACGTGCCGTCTTTCTTCCGGCAGCATGTTGACGATCAATACGATCCTGTCCTCCACCCGATTCTGCTTCAAGATTCCGCTCATTGAGCCTTTCAAATTTATCCTGTCCTGATGACATATCTCTTTATTTATTGAATAGTAGTAAAAATAATAGGGCCAAATGGTCTGGCCAGCAATTTTGAGTTTAATTAATGCGGTGCTACAAGGCTTCCTGTTCATCATCAATGACTACCAACAACTGGTTATTATCGACAGTATCTCCCTCTTTTACAGGAACTTCTCTAACAACTCCGCGGCTTCCTGCTTTGAATTCACTCTCCATTTTCATCGCTGAAAGTACAATAAGCGGTTGTCCGGCCTCAACATGGTCTCCCGGTTTAACGAAGACCTTAACCACTTTTCCAGGCATAGGAGATCGTATTGTATTGTCGGTGATTGCAGCGCCTCCCTGCATCCTGTTTTGGCGATACCTTGATTCATTGTCGATAACCTCAACGTCAAACCTGAAATAGAGGCTATTGACATTATAATGTTTAGGTTTGGCAGTTTCTATAACCTCAATATTAAAGGACCTTCCATGATGGAGGATAGAAAATTCCTGGCTTCTTACCTTAACAATATCCACTTCATAAAGTACATCGTCGACAGAAAGCGTGACGATATCCCCTTCCCGCTTTACCTCTTTGACGATAGCTTTACGCTTGTTTACAATAAGTTCGAGTTCCATTTGGTATTATTTATCTGAAAAAACTTGATTCTGATTTTAAATATTCCGAATTCTACTTCGCATTAATTTACAGTTGATTAAAACTCTAAAAGAGCGCCAACGTTAAATTCTCGAAGTAAATTTCCGGATTTGACGTTTCCAGTTAGTCTCTCTCTTAGGGGCCGGAGATGCATTTATTTTTTTGCTCTCCTCAAAACGGGAGAGGTATTCAGCAAATGTAGCAATCATGGCAATGTCCTCACATTTGCGGTCGCAGATTCCATCAGCATGAAGAAACTCGCTGTTTTTCTCGATGAAATGGGTATTGTATTTCCCACTTTTAAAATCGGGAGTCTCCATGATCCGCTCAAGGAACCGTATAGTCGTTTTAACCCCTGTAATTTTATATTCATAAAGTGCACGGCGCATTCTTTCAATCGCTTCATCACGGTCTCTACCCCAAACGATCAACTTGCTGATCAGTGAGTCATAGTAAATCGGAATTGTATATCCCTCATAAACATAACCATCGCATCTTACCCCAAAACCAAAGGGCTCGGTAATGTGGGTGATCGTTCCTGGATTTGGCATAAAATTATTATCCGTATCCTCAGCAATAATCCGACACTCAATAGCATGCCCGCTTTGTTTAAGATCTTCCTGCTTAAATGGGAGGAGGCCACCTTCAGCAATCCTGATCTGCTCCTTGACAAGATCGACACCAACTACACGTTCGGTAATCGGATGCTCTACCTGTAAGCGCGTATTCATCTCGAGGAAATAGAAGTTCAGTTGATCGTCCATTATGAATTCGATGGTACCGGCTCCTTCATAATTGCAGGCTTTGGCCGCAGCAACGGCACATTCTCCCATAATAGCCCTCACTTCGGGATTCAGCAAAGGTGAAGGGGTCTCTTCAACAACCTTCTGGTGCCTGCGCTGAACAGAACATTCCCGTTCAAAAAGATGAACAGTGTTCCCATGTTTATCCGAAAGAACCTGAAATTCAACATGATGAGGTGAATCCACATATTTTTCGATATACACAGCATCATCCCCGAAGGCAGTCCTGGCTTCTGATCTGGCTGCACGTAACAATCGCGTGATCTCTGAATCCTTATGAACAAGTCTCATCCCGCGACCACCTCCGCCGGCTGAAGCTTTTATCATTACTGGAAGCCCGATCTCCTTGATCTGTCTGATAGCCTCCGCTTCATCGGTAACTTTATCCGTGGTACCCGGAACTACAGGAACACCTGCGGCAATCATCCTTTTCCGGGCGCTGATCTTATCACCCATCATTTCAATCGATTCCGGCGAAGGTCCGATAAACCGGATCCCCTCCTCACGACATAAACGCGAGAAAGCTGAATTTTCAGATAAGAAACCATAACCGGGATGAATTGCATCTGCTCCCGATTTTTTTGCAGTTTCGATGATTTTACCCATATTGAGGTAGCTCTCCGATGAAGGTGCAGCACCTATATTATAAGCTTCATCCGCATACCTTACATGCATAGCTGTGCGATCCGCGTCACTAAAAACTGCGACAGTATCAATTCCCATTTCGCGGCAGGAACGCATGATTCGAATGGCAATCTCTCCGCGGTTGGCAATCAGCACTTTTCTTATCGGCTTTTGTTCCATTTTCTTTCCCATAATCTTAAATTTTCAGCTAATGTAAACCAATTCAAAGGTGAATCCTAACACAAAAGGCTTATTATATTTCAATTCAAAAGTGAATCCTAACATAACAGACTTATTTCAGGAAATGTTCGTTAAAGTGATATAGATTTTAAATTTAGTTGGTTTTTTTTCTCTTATTTGCAATGACAAAAATAATATTTTTATGAAACTTTTACTCATCAGCAATTCAACAATGCAAGGGGAGCTCTATCTTAATTATCCTAAAACGGAGATTAAGAACTTTTTGGGCTTAAAAAAGGTTCATGCACTTTTTATCCCCTATGCTGCGGTTACTTTTTCATATGACCTTTATGAATCAAAGGTTGAGGAGCGTTTTGCAGAGATTGGACACTATATTACCTCCATTCACCACTTCCCTGATCCTGTTAAGGCGGTTCAGGAGGCAGAGGCAATTGTAGTCGGAGGTGGTAATACCTGGCAGTTAGTCCGGATGATGCAAAACAATGGAATAATGTCTGCGATCAGAGAGAAGGTTCTTGAAGGAGTACCCTACATTGGATGGAGCGCCGGGGCAAATGTCGCCTGCCCAACTTTAAGAACCACCAACGATATGCCAATCGTTGATCCCTTAGGCTTTGATTGTATGAATCTGGTCCCTTTTCAGATCAACCCTCATTATCTGGATTATAATCCGGAAGGGCATGGCGGCGAGACAAGGGAACAACGCATTTTAGAGTTTCTTGAGATTAATCCTGAAATTACTGTCGTTGGCCTGCGTGAAGGGACAATGCTTAAATACGAAGCGGATCAACTCCGTCTGATCGGTAATTTTAGTGCCCGGATTTTCAGAAAAGGATCGGAACCTTTGGAATTAAATGCAAACGACGATTTTAATTTCCTGCTTCAAAATCGAATTTAAGCTGGGGATCCTTTTTTTTCGTGGCAAGATGGTGTTCAACTATGGCGTTAATCTCACGGACACAACGGGTACAACCAGTCCCTGCAGCCGTAAACTGCTGAACATCAAAGGTAGTTTGTGCGCCCGCTTTCAAAACGTTTATAATTTCGTTCGCAGTAACGTGATTACATAGACAGACTAATCGTCCCGGATTATTAGCCATTTTTATTTTTTTACTATTTTGCAGAAAATTAATAAAGATCGGATCATTACTTATTTGGTCGCGCTCCAAAATTAGTGAACTTATTGATATCTGAATAATTTGAAATTCATCCTGAATTATGGTATTACTGGATAAACATAAATTTGGATTGGCACTCCCCCTACTAGCAGAGGTGACATTCAACCAAATGTTTGCCTGTGATGTGGCAGCACAAAAAATTGAAGGCTTCATTTATGCAGATAACGGTGAATCTCCCACAAGTTTTTATATCGTTCACCCATACGGGATGTCCCTGCTTCTGGGAAACACCGAAAATGCAGAATTCAACCTGCAACTTTCCACCTATCTATTAAATAAGGATCAGTTACGCGAAAAGACAGAATGGCTCCAGGTATTTCCCGAAAGGTGGAATACAAAACTAAATGATTTGCTTGGTAAAAACCTGCTCACCCGGAAGCATAAAGAGGAGGGAAAGCCTTATTGGGATCATGTTCGGGTTGAGGAACAAACCCGAGTTAATTTCAAATTTAACCCCGGCAAATTTGCTGCATTTATTTCCAGTCATCCACCCCGGAATCTTGAAATACGCAGAACAGGGGAGATGGAATTTCAAAATATGCCGGGTACAGTAGTTCCAAAATTCTTCTGGAAAAACGCCCCTCAGTTTGTTGAGCAAGGGATAGGATTCACACTGCATATTAATAATGAACCGGCAAGTACAGCATTTTCAGCCTATATTGACACCCGTTTACTGGAATTTGGTATCGAAACAGCCCCTTTGTTCAGGGGTAAAGGCTTTGCAAAGGAGACGTGTATCGCATTGATAAATTACTGTCTAAATAACGGATACGAACCGGTTTGGGCCTGCCGACTGGAAAACATCGGCTCATACCTGCTCGCCCAGCAACTCGGTTTCGAGCCGGTCCGATACCTTCCGTTTTACAAGGTGAATCGTTAATTTAAAGCGCAGGATCCTTAAAGGTGAGGTTGAACACCACAACTTCGGGGGTATTGCCTATCCGGACAGGAGGTCCCCAGGAACCAAAACCAGAGGAGACATAAAAATTAGTCTCCCCTTTTTTAAGGTATCCCCAGCTAAGTTCAAAAACAGCCTTCGTGATGTAGTTCAGCGGCCAGAGTTGACCATGATGGGTGTGCCCGGACAGATGAAGGTCAACATTTTCAGCTACTGCTTCTTCGAGGTTAAAAGGCTGGTGATTCATAACAATAACCGGGAAGGTTTTGTCGATTCCCGCCATAAGCTCTTTCAAGGTCTTCCTCCTGTTCTCCTCCCCCATCTGACGATTATCGCGGTCATCGCGCCCCACAACACTTACCCCATTTGGTAAAACAAGGATACTGTCACGTAATAATTTGATATTAACACTTTTAAGGTAAGGGAGGGTCTTTGCAATACCACCAATATATTCATGGTTTCCGGGAATTGCATAAACACCCATAACCGATTTAATCTCCTGGAGATGTTTTCCGAGATTTTTGCGTAATACAGGGGCAATATCACCATCAACCAGATCGCCACAAAGAAGAACCAGATCTGGTTTTTGACTATTAATAATCCGGACCAGTTTAGCTTCGCGGTTCTCTCCGATCAACGCACCGAGGTGAATGTCTGATGCCATAACAATCTTCATAGCATGATTTCCATTCACTTTCTTAGGAATGGTGAGGGAGATCTCCCGGATTCGGGTATTCAAAGCATTCAAATGGCCCGCAAGCACAACAAATGAAACAAACGCTACGGTGGCCAGCCCAAGTCTAAAACGGAATGTCTGAGTCATTTCAGGGAGAAAATGAAAGAAATGGTTGAGTAAACGAATTACATCAAAGACCAGCAGTGTCAACGCGAAATAGAGCATAAATGCCAGCCAGAAGGCCCCTACGCGGTAAATCCATTCGCTCACCAGCGAGGAACGGGTATGTTCGAGAATTTCGCCAACTACAAAACAGGAGACAATAACCCAGAAAACAATGATATACCCCCTTCGCCATTCCGGTGAAATAGAGAATGCCTGTAATCCACGTGAATAGATGTAAAAATTAAAGGTGAAATAGATCAACAGGGCAATTCCGAAAAAGATAATAAATGAAGCAGCACGCATAATTGGATATATTTTGATCAAAAGTATACTTAATACAAGTATATAACGGTATCTCCGGGCAAAAGTTCAGATTTAAATCTTTATTGGATTTTCGACTTTCAGGATGATTTAGTCCACCTTTGAAAACGAAGACGTGCTTATTTACTGCGATAAACTTCACAGTTAACCGAGTTTCCTCCCAATGTCTCCGACTGGAGATCACAATTGGTCTTTTCCTTTATTTTCCGTTCAATTTTTTTATCTTTGTCAACTAACAAATTAATCTTCGAATGAGATATTATCAGATCGTAATTTCACTGCTCGTTATCCTCCTTGGGTCGTGTAATGACGGAAACCGATGTTACGATTCGGTAGATACCTTGATGGTTACCTCCATTTCAATAAATGGATTTAAGAATGTCAATACAGTGATTATTAAAGGAATAAACCGGAATGATGTGGGTGATACGCTCGTGAATGACGCCTCGTCTTCCCTGACAAAAAGATACCCGTTACCACTATCCTTAACAGCCGATTCAACAGGATTTGTTTTGAATGTTAATGGGATCTCAGATACGCTTTATCTCCGACATAAGATGATTATTAAACTGATCTCCGAATTCTGCGGGTTTGCTCCCAACTATGTACTTTCAGGTTCCAGGTTTACAGCCGGGATCGATTCAGTAAAAATCACCGATTCAAAGGTTAATCCACAATCTATAGCCAAAACGACGAATGACCAGAATATTAGTATCTATTTTAACGCTTCTGCTCATTAGCAGTTTTCCTGTATTAGCGCAAACCAAGGGTGATACCTGGCGGTATGAAGGTCCCCGCATAGGGATGGACCTTTCACGATTCCTGTTACCAACGATGCAAAGTGCAAAACGTAACGGATGGGAAATCCAGGCAGATATCCCCTATAAGGGAAACCTATTTCCGACTTTTGAAATGGGGATGCAATGGTTTGATGACAAGCAGTCTACATTTGATTATAAGAATAATGGCACCTATGCAAGGCTAGGTATCGACATGAACATTGTAAAATTCGAATCTTTAAAGGATCACGATTTTGTATTTGTCGGAGTCCGTTATGGGTATTCAGTTTTTAATCAGCAAACCGATAATATCGGAACTACAAATTACTGGGGTACAATCACCACCTCCCTCCCACGTCATGATATGAGTGCCCAATGGGGCGAACTGGTATTTGGAATGAAGGGGGAACTACTTCCTAATTTTTTCTTCGGATGGTCACTTCGGGCAAAATTCCCGATTGCAGTTACCAAAGATATCAATATGCATCCGTACATTATACCAGGCATAGGGAAGACAGGTGGCGGAACCCCCTTTGATTTTTCAGTTGGAGTCTATTACCGGTTCCCTATATTCAGGTCGAAAACGATTCCAAAACCTATCAAAATGGGCGGAGCCAAGCATCCGGGACTGAATAATGAAAATGATCCGAATAATCCCGATTACGGTGGATCACAGTCAGGCGGATCACAAAATTATAACCGGGGTGGCCGTTAAGGCCGGTATGACTTGCTCATCGATGTCGGCGTACAAATAATACAATCGGCCAATCCAAGATTTTCCTTTTCAAGATCTTCAGTAAGTTCCTGTTCTGTCGAGGCAATGGTATAAATCTTTAATTTCGGATCCGATTGCTTTAGATACCACTCAATGCCCTGATGGTGATCACTATGATATGAGCCGTTAAAATGAATTACCGTTTTCCCCGCAGCGCGATTCTTCAGTATAAAATGGGCCATTGTGGCATCTTTAACAGCCTGTGATTTAGGGAGGTTCTGACCTCCATGACCTTTGGCCTGTGTAAAAATATCCTTATAACAGGTCAGGGTACTGTCATACTGAACGGGTAACGGCGCAATCCACCTTAACGCCTCCTTATCAATACTGTCAAGCTTTTCCAATCCCCTGGTATAAACCATATTGGCGTAACGTCTTGGAATATTGGCCGCAACAAACACCAATTTATTCTTCTTTGCAAAATCGAGTAAAGGTTTATAGTCGGTTGGAAAGTTTGTCCATAGTTTCGCTTCATCTTTAAGGGTTTTATCCGAAACTGAACCCGATAAATACTCATTAATTGTAATTTGGTCATCAGCCTCAAACATCTCCGCGCTCAGAATAAGGTCTCCTTTTTTTATACTGTAAAGGTCTTTTGTTAGCTCCTGTTCTAACCAATGGTCGATCGGATTATCATGCAACTCACCAAAAA
This sequence comes from uncultured Bacteroidia bacterium, assembly GCA_903918045.1. Taxonomy (GTDB): domain Bacteria; phylum Bacteroidota; class Bacteroidia; order Bacteroidales; family Prolixibacteraceae; genus JAAFHB01. The sequence continues at coordinate 19,385 of CAIXCY010000193.1, read as the reverse complement.
GAATGATATCAGCCTCCCCGGCTTCCTCAAGGAGTCTCGAGTAATGGATCTCCTTCCCTTTTATATCAAATAATTGAAACGCCTTTTTATCTCCCTTAAACGAAAAAATGGCAATTGAACCAAGCATTAAAAATAAAATCTTTTTCATCCGAATAAATATTTAGTAAAGTTATTTATGATGTATAATAAATATATAATATAATTTTATTTGCTATGAAGTGTAGAGAGATATGATTGAGGCAACTTTAAATAGTTGTTCTGGTTAAAAGGTCAAAGATAAGGAAGATTCTGCTTATCCAAATTGAATGAATCGCTGTTAAATTAAATAATTTGTTATTTTTGAGAAAGATTGTAAACTTTTGAAAAAATAATCATGAACGCCAGTAGATCAGCAAACAAGGCCAAGGTTGGCTTACGCTGAAGAGTGATTCCTTCATGGAAATATAAAAAAAGCCTCTGTGAATATGGAATCTGGCAGATTAGCTCATAACCACAATTTAAAAACATTGAATTAAAGCGATTTAGATGCAGGAATATATCTTGGCGCTCGATCAGGGAACCACAAGTTCAAGAGCTATAGTTTTCGGTAGCAACGGTCTTCCATTAGCCATGGCGCAAAAAGAATTTACCCAATTCTACCCCACTTCAGGCTGGGTGGAGCATGATCCTGAAGAGATCTGGTCTACACAGGCAGGAGTTGCAGTAGAGGCAATTACAAAAGCGGGTCTTCTTACCACAAATATTGCGGCCATCGGGATCACCAATCAACGGGAAACGACCGTTATATGGAACCGGAAAACTGGGAAACCGATTTACAATGCGATTGTATGGCTGGACCGCAGGACAGCCTCTTTTTGCGACGAATTGAATAACCGCGGAGAAGGGCCGAAAATACTTGAAAAGACAGGGCTAATTATTGATGCCTATTTCTCAGCAACAAAAATACGATGGATACTCGATAATGTCGAAGGTGCCCGAAAAATGGCAGAAAAGGGGTTGTTAGCGTTTGGGACTATCGACTCCTGGCTCGTTTGGAATCTTACACGGGGAGCCCTGCATATCACCGATATTTCGAATGCCTCCCGAACGATGCTCTTTAATATACATACGCATAACTGGGATGAGGAGTTACTCTCCCTTTTTGACATCCCTGCTGCCATCCTTCCTGCGGTAAAGCCATCCAGCGAGATTTATGGGAAGACAGCCGGTTTACTTGCTGCAGGGATTCCAATTGGCGGAATCGCGGGCGATCAGCAGGCTGCAATGTTCGGACAGCTGTGTATTGAGCCGGGAATGGTCAAGAACACCTACGGAACGGGGTGCTTTATGATGATGAATATCGGGAATAAACCCATCGTTTCAAATTGCAAGCTACTCACTACCATTGCCTGGAAGATCGGTTCAGAAACTCAATATGCACTCGAAGGTTCAATCTTCATTGGTGGCGCGGTGGTTCAATGGCTGCGTGACGGATTGGGAATCATCAAAAACTCAAAGGATATCGAAAAACTGGCAGCAAAAGTAAGCAGTAGTGAAGGTGTTTACTTTGTTCCTGCATTTGCCGGTCTAGGAGCTCCGCATTGGAACCAACACGCACGTGGAATGTTAGTGGGAATTACACGAGGGACAACTTCTGCTCATATCGCCCGTGCAGCGCTCGACAGTATCGCCTATCAAACACTGGAAGTTTTACTGGCAATGCAGCGGGATTCCGGAATAAATATCCGCGAATTGCGTGTGGATGGCGGCGCAACAGTCAACAACAAACTGATGCAATTTCAGTCGGATCTGTTGCAGACCAACGTTACGCGTCCCAAAATTACTGAAACTACGGCGCTTGGCGCAGCTTACCTGGCTGGTCTGGCGGTGAATTACTGGAGTGATATTCGGGATATAAAGCAGCAATGGCAGATTGATCGTACGTTTTCGCCTCAAATCCAGGAAGAAGAGACCCATGCTTTGATAAGAGGCTGGCATCGTGCTGCAAATGCAGCTAAAACATGGGCCGATGACCCCGATTACCATAGTTCACCCTATTAAAAAAACGATTTGGTATGAATCCATTTTTTGCAGAATTTTTAGGAACAGCTGTGATAATTCTTTTTGGAGGAGGTGTTGTGGCCAACGTCTTACTTAACAAAACGAAGGGAAACAATAGCGGATGGATAGTCATTACATTCGGATGGGCAACCGGAGTATTTACAGGAGTCTCAATTGCGGCTCCTTACAGTGGCGCTCACCTAAATCCAGCTATTACACTGGCACTTGTACTCACTGACAAATTTTCACTCTCACTGCTTCCCCTGTATGTAGCCGCTCAGCTACTTGGCGCAATGGCTGGAGCCTTAATGGTTTGGCTGGCCTATAAGAAACACTTTGAGGCAACTGAAGATGCTGATTTAAAACTCGCAGTCTTTTGCACTTCTCCAAACATCCGCAGCTTCTGGCATAATGTAATGACCGAGGCTATTGCTACATTTATTCTGTCAATTGCGGTTCTGGATATGGCAAAACCCGATATTGGTCTGGGTTCGTTGAATGCCCTCCCAGTAGCCATCGTAGTTCTGGGACTCGGTTTATCGATGGGGGGACCAACCGGATACGCAATCAACCCGGCCCGTGATTTGGGACCACGCATCATGCATCTCCTTTTGCCAATTCCACTAAAAAGGAAAAGTGACTGGAAATATGCATGGGTTCCGGTGATAGGACCGCTGATTGGAGCTACCTTTGCTGCGTTCCTGTTCGTAATGGTCGCAAAATAATCATCCAGACAACAGGATTTTGAAAGTTTACAGAAAAATATGAAAAAGAAAAAACAAGTCATTTTATTTCTCTTTTGTTTAATGACCTTATTAACGGGAAGGGTTCTTTATGCACAACCGGGTCAATCTGAAATCAAAAATGTAAAAGTCTATTTCGAAAAAGGGATGTTTGGCGGATGGCCTGCCAACTTTGGAATCTGGAACTGGAAGAATGAGATCTTAGTCGGCTTTGCAAAAGGCAGTTATAAAGATCTTGGAACTGAGAAACACAATATTGACCGCGAAAAGCCTGAACTTCATCTGCTTGCACGATCTTTGGACGGAGGTGAATCATGGAAAATTGAAGATCCGTGCAAGTCGGGAAAAGGATCACTGTTTGTTCCCAATCATGGAAGTTATCACGGCATTGAGCGCACGGATGTCAAACCCGAAAAATTAGTTGCATGCAAGGGGATCAATTTTTCAAATCCGAATCTTGCCTTTACCCTTCGGATGAGCAATACCGACGGAGGTGAATCACGGTTCTGGTACTCCTATAATAAGGGGCACACCTGGAAGAAACCCTCTAAACTGCCCGATTTTAACACTCCCGGGACAGCAGCAAGAACGGACTATATTGTGGATGGCAAGAAAACGTGCACCCTTTTTATTACGACTGCAAAATCAGATGGAAAAGAGGGACGTGTGATGTGTGTAAAAACTACTGACGGGGGAAAACACTGGAACTTCGTCTCATGGGTGACTCCCGAACCAAAGGAAGGATACGCCATAATGCCCGCCTCAACCCGTTTATCTGCAGAGGAAGTCTTAGTCGCTATACGTCGCAATACCTTTATTTCAGCCTATCTGTCCAACGACAATTGTAAAACCTGGAAGCGGTTAATTAATCCTGTCGAAGATACAGGCGAAGGAAACCCACCGGCACTGATAAAACTGAAAGATGGCAGAGTTTGCCTGGCCTATGGTAGCCGGAAGAAACCCTTCAGCATTTGCGCCAGGTTAAGCAGCGACAAAGGTCAGTCATGGAGTAAAGTCTACTCCCTTCGAAATGACGGTTCAGGCAGAGATATCGGTTATCCAAGGATCGTTCAACGCCCCGACGGTAAAATTGTAGTTGTATACTATTTCCAGGACGAAAAAACAGGACCCGAAAGATATATTGGATGTACAATCTGGACACCCCCTGCAATCTGATTTTTGCACCTTAAAACATTGCATTGAATCCTTTTTTTTGTTGATATCTTTGATAAAGAATATACAATAGGAAGGGCGAATATTATTCTGCTGCAGATTTTTTTTAATATACTAAAATTAAAATAGTTAACGGATTATGACAAAGCTAACACAAGAGATGAAAGAGATGATTCTGACACAGCAATGTTTTCATGCAACAGTCAGTACTGAAGGGATTCCGAATAATGCACCCAAACGTTCTACCCGGGTTTATGATGATGAGACTCTGATTTATAATGAAGGAACAGGTGGAAATACCTACAAAAACATCCTGGATGGTTCCAAAATTTCAGTTGCCGTGGTAAACAGGGAGACAATTGACGGTTATCGTTTTGTGGGAACTCCGGAGGTGTTAACCAGCGGAGAAACCTATGATCAGGCAGCTGAGATGTCCCAAAAAGCAGGTATGCCAAAACCTAAGGCTGTAGTCCTTATCCATATTGACGAAATACACAGTTTAAAACCTGGTCCCGGAGCCGGAAAGAGAATCGCATAACTAAATTGAGCGCTCTTCCGGCTAAGTTCCCCGTCACATCAGGCAAAATTGAGAAACTATTCAAATCCAATCTTTTTGGCACCGAAAGCTGCACTAAGCTGAAGTGTAGCTTCGCTTTTAACCAGATCAACCTTGCTGATGATACACCAGAAACGGATGGTCAGGGAGCAGGTTTCCGGGGTTACCCGGGTATATAGGATTACAGGTTTTCTTGCCGAAACAACATTGGGGATATTTCTTATTGTATTGTTTATTAAATCATTGATCATATTTGCATCCAGTTCTTTCCCCGAAAGGGTGCAAGTGAGCATTATCCGCTTTTCATTGTTACTGTAAGTCCAGTTAACGATGTTTTGGGAGAGAATATTTCCATTTGGAATAATCACCTCTGCACCATCAGAGGTATTTAGCGTGCTTGCCCGCAGGCCGATCTCCTTTACTTTCCCCGTTTGTCCACTCACTTCAATCTCATCCCCAATTTGCAGCGAGCCGTCAAAAATCAGGATAATTCCGGATACGATATTATTCACAATGTTTTGTAAACCCATACCAATACCTACACCTAACGCCCCAAGTAAGAAAGTCAGTTTGTCAATTGGGAGTCCAGAAACTGCAATTGCCAGAAGGTAACCAGCTATCAGGATCAGAAGCCTTAAGATCAGCAACCGGGAGTGTTGTCCTTTGGTCTCGGTTGTAAGATCCTCAGCTTCTGCCCCCATTTCTCCAAATAAGAAGCTGATCACCCGTTGCAGGAGATGTGCAAACCAGATTATAAAAAAGAAAAGGATGACACTGATCATTTGGAAGGAGATGCTACCAAGGGTCCGGGTGGTGGTTAAGGCTTCCGAAACGAAATTACTGATCGTATAGTATAGGTTTAAATTGGATAAAAGCATAATAACCCAGACTACAATGGCAATAATTACCAACGGTCTTTTTATTTTCACGGTAACAATGGTGTTGTCAAAGGGCTTATCCAGACCTTTTTTAAACCGGCTGCTTTGAAGCTGAAGCAGTATGATCTCGATCGCAACTTCAACAAATACAGTTAATGCAAGGGCCTGCGTAATCGCAAATATGGCAGTTATCCCAATTATCCCTGAGAGGGAAAATCGTCCAAAAAAGTTGAACAGAATGGCAACCCCGCATAGAAGTATTGAAATAAATGCAGCCGATTTTATTAATGTGTAATAAGGGGTTTCCTTTCTCAAACTCCGTAAAAAACGAATTGTAAAAACAATAATCCCGGAATGTATGGCCATCAGAGCTGCCCTTTCCAAAAATGTTGGTTCAATCAACAAATAAACAAGGATATCGGCAACCAAAAGTGCGACAAGTCCAGCCCAGTTATAGAAGAAAGTGCGTTCATTATTTTTTAAAAATATCACACTAACTGTAACCAGTAAAAGAAGATGTTCAATAGAAATATAGGAGGTTGGGGCATAAGCATCAAAAAAGGGCATTAAACAAAACAATACAACCAAAAGGGATAAAATCGGATAGCGATTCAGGTACTGAAGGTGTAAATAGCTGTATTCCTCCTTTTTAGTCCCAATTGTTTTAAGCAATTTCCGTTTGAGAATTAACCAGACAAAAAGGGTAATTCCCAGAACAAAGAGGAGAGCCCGCTCACCAGAAGTCTGACCAATATAATACCCAATCGCCTTTTGTTCACCGGCTAAGATTGTAGTCGTATTTTTGGAGGATTCCTTAATTTGGGCAGGAACACTATTGGTTTCCCATAGGGGAGCGACCTCAGGACCGAAGAGCTTTGCTGCTGCCCTATCAAGCCGGCTATCCATCATATTGATCATGTTGGACAGTTCATACGAATTGTCAGATAACCTGACATTCATTGCATTAATGGTGTCGGCATTGGCTTTGGTGAGACTGTCAGTTCTGTTCCATTTCCATTCCAACCGAATCAGTTTCCGATCAAAAGTCCCACGCAACTCCTTATTGGCATACAACTTACGAAAAATAGAATCAGACAGGACCTCCTTTAGTAACCTTTTGGCATGAGATAAACGATGCGATAAGAAATCAAGTTTGGCCTGAATAACATCGGTTTCATCATCCAGTTTAGTTGTAAAGCTCTGATATAGATACAGGTTCTTAAGATTAAACTGTGCGTTTCTGCCTCTGATATTCGGGCGTATGAGTTTGACATCATTCGTCATCGCATCAATTCTGCGCGAGATCTTCACAACCTCAAACCCCAGTTTTGCACTGTCACCAATGGTATTTAAATTATCATTGACACGTTCCAGACTTAGCGTATAGTCACTTAGTGTCAGTGAATCCGGTGCCATCGTCATTTTCTTATGCATTTGGCTCGAATGGGCAATCTTCTTTTTAATCGTATCCCCGGATTGGGATAGCCCGTTTGACATTTTTGGTGAACCCAATGGATCGGATTGACCAGAACTTACGATACCCTGAAAAAGGAGTAAACAAAAAAATATCAATCGTCTCATCGTATTGCCTTTTTAAAATTCTGGTTAATCTTTCTCCCCAGGTTCAGAAGCTGAAAAGAATGCAGCATGTACAGGAACAGGACATGGGCTATTTTCTCCGTGTACGGCTCCCCAAAGAACCGCATTGAACTGCACATCGGGAATCCGGTCTTCTTTTTTGAAATCGAATTGTTCACTCAATTTCGAAAACTTGCTGACCGCCACATTTTTCAGATTTAAGTCAACCAGATTTGGTGAAGCTTTAAAAGGGGGATGACTTGCTGTTGCATTGAAGCACCTCCACATTGGTTCTGCAGCGGCATCATATTGACTCATAGGGGGTAATCCCAGGATTAATTCAATGGTTCGAAGAACTGAAGAGGTTGAATACATGGTATGATCGACAAATCCTTTTTTCACAAACCCTCCGGCAACATAAGTCGTCGAGCGGTGGGCATCCACATGATCGGGGCCATTTTGCGCATCGTCCTCGACAATGATAATAACACTTTCATTCCAAATCTTTGATTGACTGAGATATTCCACGAAAAGTCCTACTGCAAGGTCATTGTCAGCGGCATGTGCAATCGGGGCAGGTCTCCCAATCTTCATCCCTTCTGTATGATCATTTCCAAAGCGAATCGTGTTGAGCCTTGGAACATTGCCAGATACCAAAAGCGAATCAAAATCATGCTTCCACATGCCAAGACGGACGGTGTCGCGCACACTAAGATCAAACCCGGAATAGTTGTGACAGAAATGATCTTTTAATGACGGGATATTGGGGGTATCAAAATCAGAAATAAATTCACCGTAGGTTCGGTAGGTTACTCCATACCGTTTACAATAATCCCATAAAAAGCCATTCTTATTATTTGCTGTTTCAATTCCTGCCTCACCCGGGTAATTACCCCCTCTCCCTCCATAACTCGATGGCCAGTTCTTTTCAAGGTAATCTGTGGCATACGCCCCCATACTCCAGTTATGGCCATCTGCACTAACTTCGCCATCCACATAGAAATTATCCAGCAAAACAAAATTTTTCGCCAGGGCATGAAGGTTTGGAGTAACATTTTTACCAAAAAGAACCAGTGTTGAATCACCGTTCCCATCAGAAACATCCCCCAATACCTGATCATAGGTTCTGTTCTCTTTAATCACATAAAAGACGTATTTTATAGGAGAGGATTCACCCACCTTTGAGGGGACAGGATTTCCTGCCTCTCCGTTCGCAATCATCTCTTTATCTTTTGAATAGGGCGTGTTTTTGTAAACCAGTTGTGAAAAAACACTTTGCTGTTCCAAATCCGGAGCAGGTATTGCCTGCAGCGTACCCGTGAATAATCCCCCAATATATTGAACTTTAACTTTCTTTTTAGACCCTTTTTGATAAACAACACCTTCCCGTTTGCTTGTTGGATTTGGGCCATTGGGATTCGCTTTGGAAGTTAAACCTTTCCCATTGGCAACAAAAATTGTATTCTTCACCACACGTACGCAGGTAGGATACCAACCTGTTGGAATAAATCCTTTGCTTTTGCTGTTCCCGGGATTTGTTATATCAAATACAGCCAGGCAGTTATTGTCTGCATTGGCAATGTATAATGTTTTTTCATCCTCACTAAGGGCTAAACTATTGGTGGTTGAACCTGAAGGTGAGTCAGGATAAAGCGCCGCATTGAGCGTTTCGATAACCCGATTTTGGCCCACAGCTATTACGGAAACTGAATTATCATTGGCATTGCTCACGAAGAGGTATTTACCATTGTGGGTGATGCATAAATCATTGGGATTATCCCCTACCGGAATCCATCCGGATACAGTTTCGTCATTGGTATCAAAAGTGATAACCTTGTCGCACCCCCAACAAGAGATATACAACTTCCTGCAATCATCCGATAACAAACAGGTATATCCTTCGCCACCCAGGGGAATTTGCTTTTTAATTTTTCGTCCCTTTAAATCATAAACATAAAGGGAGTTATTCTCTTTGGTTACTGCGTAAAGAATCTGTTTCTGATCATCTACGGCAATGCCAGCTATTGAGATAAGGTTAGGCCATGGTTTACCAAAAACCAGTGTATCTGAAGGAACCAGTTTCCGATCTTTGATTTGATATTTCATAATCCAGTTATCGTTTCCTCCGGAGGCATACAGCGATTTTTCGTCTTTCGAAAAAGTTAGACCCAGCCACCCTTTGGCAATAACAACAGAGTCGATCACCTCCATTTTCTCAGAATCGATCAGATGAATACTCTGATCACTTTGGCCATTATTAGTTACTGCCAGCATTTTCCCTGAATTTGATACTGCGATATTCAAAGGAAGATCTCCAACAGTCAACATCTTCCCGACTGGTGAAAGTTTCCACCCATTGGGTAACGCAACATGTTTTACCTCAATATCTTTTATACTTTGTCCATTTACCTGGACAAAAAGATAGGGGAAAAGGAGTAGACAAATCAATGTTATAGCGGGTTTTAATCTTGTCATCGGGATAAAGTTTTTAAATTGGTTGTTTCGATCTTTTAGATACCCTATCGGCGGAATAAAGATAATTCAATATTTAAGCAACAACAGGTTAAAAATCAAGAATTCATTTGGAGCTTGGCGAAATTGGTCAACCCGTTAATAAACAAAGCTACTTCCTCCCAGAAACTCCCTCAGCACCGAGGTTGGTGGAATCTCCTCTTCGGGGATAGGATCGAAATAGGATATAAAGATCAGCAGACGGACTGCTTCCGAATATTCGGGGGTGTTCTCCTTGACCTGTTTTAAAAGAGGACTTGCGTATTTCTTTATTACAGCAAGTTCATAAATAAGGGCCGAATTAAACATGATATCTGCATTCTCCTGATAGGGGAAAATATGCTTCTCTTCGCCACGCCTGACACTGGGCCATCGTTGAATCGTAGTGAAGGCATCATATCCGCGGTATTTGCTGTCGCGGATTATCCGCCTCAACAACCGGTTGTCGGTGGTCGGAATATAGGTATGTTCATCAATCGAAATCTGTGTCAAAGCCGATACGAAAATGCGGTAAGTCCTTTCAGATTCTATTTGGGGTGTCAGTGCCGGATTTAGCCCGTGAATGCCTTCGATAATTAAAATATTATCTTTCTCCATCCTCATCGTTTTCCCGTTGAATTTCCGTTGTCCGGTCTGAAAATCAAATCGAGGAATTGGGATCTCCTCACCTGCCATCAACCTTAACAAAAAGTCGTTAAAATAGGGGACATCAATTGCCCCGAGGGATTCAAAATCGAGATTCCCGGCCTGATCTTTTGGCGTATGCTCGCGGTCAACAAAGAAATTATCGACCGAAACTTCCAAGGCATGCAATCCGTTAACTGCGAGTTGAATTCCTAATCTGCGGCTAAATGTGGTTTTCCCTGAACTTGACGGACCGGCTATCAGAACAATATTTACCTTTTCTCTTCGCTGGGTTATTGCAGTGGCAATTTCCGCTATTTTCTTCTCATGCAGCGCTTCTGATATTTTTATCAGATCACTGTGTTTATTCTCCCGCCTGAAGGCATTAAGTCTTGGAATATCCTCGACACCAAGAATTTCCGCCCATTTTTTATGCTCCCTGAAAATTCCAAAAAGCTTATCCTGTTTTATTGCTGGTTCCAATTCATCGGTGTTTCCCTGAACCGGAAACCGGAGCAGGAAACCGTCGTAATATTTTTCAATCCCAAAGTTCCGAATGCAACCGGTTGATGTGAGCATGTGTCCATAGAAAAAATTAGCATGCTCTCCAATCTGATAAATCGGGGCATACAATCTTCCGTAACTGCGATAAAGTTCTGCTTTTCTCCATAGTCCATTTGTCTCCAGAAGGGCAATCGCCGTTTCTGTTGGAACCATTTTCCGTTCAACCGGAATATCCTGATTGATTATCGACTTCATCTCCTCCCTGATCAGCCAAATATCCTCTTCGGTAAAGGGTTTGCTGAGCTGTTCAAGTTCACAATAATAGCCCTTCGAAATGGCATGATCAATCTTCAGACTCACCTCAGGCCAGATATTCCGTATGGCGGCAAAAAGGATAAAGGATAGTGTACGGAGGTACATTCGCTGCCCGTCGCGACAGGTATAATCGATAAACTCAACCAAACGGGGCTTAACCATCTCATAATCCAAAGGTTTTGGACGATGATTGACGTAAGCTCCCAAAATAGGTTTTGTATTCCTGACCGACAGTAATTGAGCAATTTCAGCTAAGGTTATTCCCATGGGGAATTCACATTCGGTATCGGAATTCACACATCTGATCTCAATATTCTTTGCCATACCTCTTTAATAATTTATCAAAAGAAATCACAAGATAACTTTTTTGTTTGGATATTGAAAGTTATAATAGTTTAAATTTGCACCAAATCTCTTCAATTGAAATGAAAAAACTTGTATTTGCCACGAATAACGAGCATAAAATCAGGGAACTAAAGGAGCTTCTTGGTGATGAATTTGAATTATTGAGTCTCAATGATATCGGTTGTTCGGAAGAGATTCCGGAAACCGGGGCTACGCTGGAAATCAATGCCGCTCAAAAGTCGTATTATATCTGGGATAGATACCGGATGAATTGCTTTGCAGACGATACCGGACTTGAAATTGAAGCACTCTCCAATGAACCGGGAGTTTACTCCGCCCGGTACGCAGGAGAAGCTAAAAGCGCTGCCGCAAATATGGACAAAGTTCTGGAAAAAATGGCCGGCAAATCCAACCGGAATGGACAATTCAGATGTGTTATTTCGCTGGTTATTGACGGGATTGAGGAGCAGTTTGAGGGAGTTGTTAAAGGTGACATACTTACCGAAAAACATGGGAAAGATGGATTCGGCTATGATCCGATCTTTATGCCCCTTGGGTACCCCCTCTCTTTTGCAGAAATGGCGGCAGCTGATAAAAACAGGATAAGCCACAGAGGACGTGCCGTAGCGAAATTGGTTGATTATCTCAGAAATTTAAACATCTGAATCTTTTCTCCTATTTGGACTTTGAATAGCGCTTAACCCAATGCAAAAAACTGGCTAAAATCATCCCGAATAATGAGCGTCAAGCTGAAAACACTGATATTCTGTGTAGCCGGAATCTTATTCAACATTGGAATTATGGCTAATAACTGGCACTCATACCTGTCATATTATCAAATAATTGCCATTGCCAGGAGCGATCAGAAGATTTTTGCAGCCAACGAAAACGGTCTTTTCTCCTGCCAATTTTCAGATAAATATTTTGAGACCTATTCCCGCGTGGAAGGGCTCTCCGATTCGGGTATATCTGCCATAAACTGGTCTGATTCAGGTGGTGGACTATTAATAGGCTATGCAAATGGCAACCTGGATCTGCTTGTCGGCCATAAAATAGTTAACCTGCCTGATATTAAATTTAAGGGGGGAATTGCGAAAAAGGCGATTCGTAATATTTTTTGCGAGGGTGAGTTTGCCTGGCTGAGTTGCGACTTTGGAATCGTAAAAATCAACCTGAAAAGATGGGAAGTCGTCGAAACATGGTTCATTGGACCCGAAGCCATCCCGATCGGAGTCAGGGAACTTGCAGCAGACGCACAATATTTCTGGGCCGCCACTGAAGCCGGCATTTTTAGAGCAGAGAAGTCCAATCCGAATCTGCAGGATTACCATAACTGGAATCTGCAGGATCAGATTCCGGTATTGCAAAAAAACTTCAAATCAATTGCAATCTTTGGTAACAATGTTTATAGCTGTGACAGCGATGGTAAGTGCTACTCTTTTGATGGCTCAAACTGGCAGATTCTCTATCCCGAAATTCTGGGAATCCGAAAAATAAAGGGGCTTACCGCCTCCCTGGCACTAATTTGCGATAACCGGATTGAGCTAATCAAACAGAACGGACAAACTACACTTTTGAACTATGGAACCCTTACCCCCAATGCCTCGAATATTTACCCTGCCGATGCACTATTCACGACTTCTGGTGAGATGTGGATCGGCGATCATAACTTTGGATTGATTCAAAACTCAGGTAATGGATTATTCGTTTCAGCAACCCCCTCATGCCCTTCAGATAATAACGCTAACCGACTAACCATTTCGGGTACAAATCTTTATGTTGCCACCGCTTCTGATGATAATCAACAGGCTGATCTGCCGGCCGAAATCCACCGGTTACAGGATCAGCATTGGTTTTCGTTAAATGGTTACACTGAGCCTGGTTTATTGGGATTAAAAGACATTACCGGAGTTGTATCTTCACCTGGTAACCCTGAACATTTCTGGGCTTCAACCAAAGAAAACGGACTACTCGAATTTAATGGCAATGGAAATATTAAAATTTACAATTCAAATAATTCAACACTCGAATCCTTTAATGGAAAGTGTAAAACCGGAGGGCTAAAAGTTGATGTTAACGGCAACTTATGGATTACAAACGCCTCAGTCAAACACCAGCTCCACGTACTCAAACCCGATGGAACACTAAAAGCATTAAGTTATCCGGGGATCGACAATCAGTTCGTTTCGGCTGGTGATATGATCATAACCAAAACAGACACAAAATGGATCATTGTAAATAATTCAGATCTGTTTGCACTTCAGACAGGTAGTACTCCGGATAATGCCACCGACGACAATTCCCGAAAAACCTCCGTCCGAAGCCGGTTTACTAATAGCGAAACCACAATTATTAAAGGATATAACCAAATAAATGCCCTTGCTGAAGATCATGACGGTTATCTTTGGGTGGGAACTGAAAATGGTGTTGTTCTTTATTCCAATCCGGAATCTTTGTTTGGAAATACCGATTTTTACGGAGTTCAGCCAGCAGTGGATCTTGGTGACGGACTCTATCATCCACTTCTTGATAATATTAGCATTACATCGATTGCCGTTGACGGTGGAAACCGGAAATGGTTCGGAACGACAAATTCCGGGGTATACCTCTATTCAGGCGATGGATCAAGGCTGATTGACCATTTTAATACCGGTAATTCACCGCTGTTTTCAGATCATGTAAACACTATTGCGATCAACCCTGCGAGCGGAGAGGTCTTTATGGCCACTGATCATGGCTTAATCTCCTGGAACGGTGATGCAACCGAAGGGAGAGACTCTTTCAAAAAACTCTATGTCTGGCCAAATCCGGTAAGGGAGACCTTCAATGGCGAGATTACTATTGATGGATTAATGACCGGATCGAACGTGAAAATTGCCGATGTAAACGGAAACCTAATCTACAAGACCACTTCAAACGGGGGTCGCGCAACCTGGGATGGAAAGCGTAAAAACGGTCAACGGGTCAATACAGGCGTCTACCTGATTTTCTGCACCGACAGTGAAGGAAACCAGTCACGTGTATTGAAATTACTATTTATCCATTAAACGATGCTTCAAAAAACCCGGGGAATCGTTCTGCATAGCCTCAAATATGGTGAGACCGGGTTGATTACGACCATCTATACCGAGAATTTTGGAAGAATGACATTTATAATGCAAGGTATTCATGGGAAAAAATCGGGTGTAAAAGCAAATCTCCTTCGCCAGCTCTCACTCCTGGAGATGGAGGTTGATTATAAGCAAGGCAGAGAGCTGCAACGGGTGAGAGAGGTAAAAAACGGCTCCCCCTTTAACTCATTACCTTATGAGATCGAAAAATCGTCACAGGCTCTTTTCCTTGCGGAATTATTGTACAAAGTGCTCCGGGAGGAGGAATCACACCCTGAATTATTTGAATTCTTATACCACTCCATTGAATTACTTGATTTAATGGACGATGGGATCGCTAACTTTCATCTTATTTTTTTAATTCAACTTACGAAATACCTCGGATTTGCACCAACAAATAACTATTCAGATTCAAATCAATATTTTGATATGATCGCCGGAAAATTCGCCGTTTTACCCCCCGACCATACCTGGTATTTAAAGGAGCCCGTTAGCTCGGTGTTTTCCCGATTACTTGAAATGAGCTACCAAAATTCTCCCGAATTTAAACCCGAACAGGGGTTACGGCAAATATTACTGACATTTACATTGGAATATTATGGTCTTCATCTTGGGAATAAACTTAATGTAAAATCCCTTGATATTCTGCGGATAATCCTTCATTAACAATTGTTTAACATCCTTTTTAAAATATTATTATGGATTGAGAGATTCTGAATAGACAAATTTTAATGGTACGATAAAAAATATTACTACTTTTGTACCTAGCAATTTTTACAATATAATGGGTTCATCAAAAATACCAACTCCGAAGAAAAATTCCTTTACGACGATTCTCGAAATTGCCGAAGGGATGAATGCTATCGACTTGGCTATTCCTGTGTCCAACCTTGCATGCCCGGAAAAATTAATTGATCTGGTCAGCAAAAATATGAGACTTGGGAATAACGACTATTCACCCGTCGAAGGGGTAGAGCAACTTAGGGAACAGATTATTGGTCTGGTAAACAGTCAAAATAAAACTTCATTTAATCCGGCTACAGATATTACGATTACCGCAGGGCCAGCGCAAGCAATGACTACCGCAATCAGCACCTTTGTCAAGGAGGGCGACGAAGTGATTATTTTTGAACCTGTACAGGAGTCATATGCACCTTTTATCGAATTAAATGGCGGTCGGCCAATATTCGTGACACTGAAACTTCCCGATTTTCGGATCGACTGGGAGGAAGTTAAAAAGTTAGTAACTTCCAAAACTAAAATGATCATCATTAACAATCCTCAAAATCCCATTGGTAGAATCTTCAGTGAGGAGGACATCGATCAGTTGAAAAGGATGACCAACGGAACAAGGTTGGTAATCCTTAGCAATGAAGTTTTTGACAATATTGTTTTTGACGGACTTAAATTTCGCAGTCTGGCTTCTGTCCCTGATTTAGCCGCTAAATGTCTGATAGTATCCAGTTTTGGTCCGGTATTTAACATAACCGGATGGGGAATTGGCTACATCTTCGGACCGGAGAGGTTGATGAGTGAATTCAGAAAAATTCAACAATTTCAAGGTTTTAGCGTAAATACCCCGGCTCAATTTGCTCTTGCAGAATTTCTCAAAGACGGTCCTGATTTCGATTCGATTTGTGAAACGTATCATAAGAAACGGGATTTATTTATTTCCTTACTTAAAGGATCTAAATTTGAGCTTGTTCCAACTCAATCAACATTCTATCAAATACTTGACTATAGTAAAATCTCGGACGAGACCGATATAGATTTTGCCTCAAGACTGATCCTTGAGTACGGAGTTGCAACGGTGCCATTCTCTGCATTCCAACACGAAAAAACTAAATTTCAACTTCTTCGAATCTGTTTTGCAAAGCCTGACGATCTGCTCATTGAGGGTTCCAAAAAACTCAGGAGTGTTCAGGTAACACTTCATCATTAGTATTAAACGCACTGTAATCGGGCTTTGCCCGGATAAATAAAAAGATTACTTTCGCGCAGTTAAATATTCCGGCCTCATAGTTCAAGGGATAGAATGGAAGTTTCCTAAACTTTAGATTCGCGTTCGAGTCGCGGTGAGGCTACAAAAGCCACTTAAGTATCTGATCTTAAGTGGCTTTATTTTTTTGTGCCCCTGAATTGTAACCCTTTTTTAGAAGTTTTTTTAAATATTCTTACCTCATCGTACCTGCCAAAACAGTTAAATATTTCAACAGGAGGAAATAAAATCTAAGGATTCGGTATCCAAAGAAAAATATAAAAAACTTAGGTTACTTCTTTTCAATCAGCTCTCCGCCGGTTGCGCCTCACGCTCCGCATATTGCGTTTTAAATGCATTAAATGAAACGCCTGTTTTGGCATAGATTGATCGTTTCATCGAATTAATCGAACCAAAGCCGCAGCGTTGGGCCAATTCGGTCTGATTAATACCCGGGTTTTCGTAAAGAACCCGTTTCAATTCCTCTATACGATAACCATTCACAAATCCACAAAAATTCTGGTTTTGTTGTTGATTAATAGTCAACGAGATGTAGGTCCTGTTGGTACCTACTGTTTTCACCAAATCCATGATGTTCAACCCGCTGTTGAGATAAACCTTATTCTGCTCAAATTCAATAATAATCTTGTTCCAGAAATTCACCAGCTCATTCAGGGGAATTTTTGTTAGCAAAACTGTCATCTCTTCTCCGATTTCCGGATCGACAGAAGGGTTGATTATTTTTTGTTTGATCCCCGATTTCCCGATCAGGTAGATCAATACTGCAAACAGTGACCAGCCTGCAACGATGATCCAATCGGCCGGCATAAGGAGGATTCGGCCAATGGAGGTGATCAGGACGGAGGCCAATCCCAACGCGAGAATCACGTGGTTGATGTTACGCGCATTTTTCTGTTTACCATCAACGATATTCGAATAAAACTGCTCGGCCTTATGGCCATATTTACTTAACAGCCAATGGTTACCGATCATTGAGTAGGCCAGTGTGATAAGAAAGGTGATCCGCATGGCATTCCGCATAGCGATCAGAAATTTTATTTGGACTGATGATTCATTGTCGTTCAGATGGAATAACCACTCTTTATAATCATTCACAGGGGTAAAAAATACGCCGACCGCATAGATTAACACAACTACAACCGGGAGGATTAGCAACGGGGCATGTGCTTTGAGTGAAAATCGGGCATCGACAGTGAGCAGCCGGAAATAAATATGATAGAGGGGAAAAATGGACAATCCGAGCAACTGTAAAGGGACATCAAAAAAAAGATAGAGACTTTGGAAATGGCCAAAGTAGAGAAAGTGCGCCGTAAAAATCACCCCCGTAAGCAACATAAAAACCGAGAGAAAAATTCGCGGGTTTCCCACCTTTTTTTTATCCCCTCTCAGCGCAACGGCCCAATAAATACAAACAAAAACTGGGATTAAGAGACTTATTGTTCTAATCATAGCAGCGGAAAGACATTCGGATCCATAGAATCGGCAAAAACAAAACAACAAAATAAGCTAAAATGCTATTATTAAGATAGTTGCTTATTTAAAAAAGAATTACCATGTACAAAAATACAAAATAAACCATTCTCCTATTATAGGTCGTCAACAATAACTGTATAAAAATATTTATGTTTTGGACGGTACATATTTACGTTTTGGACGGTTTCCAATTTTTGTTCAAGCTAATTTTACGCGTAAGTCCCTTTGTTGATATTTTAAATGTAAACTGAAACGAGGCATCTATAAATCAACAAAGATTATCCATCTAATTAATGACCGCGAAGATGAACAAGTTCCACCCTGCCATGGCTTTTGATTTTGCCAAATGGCTTTCGACCGCCCAAAAATTCTTTTCTGGTTTGTTTTTGTTGATTTTGGTAACTGCAATGACGGGGCAAAATGCGAGGGCTGTCAATTACATCTATGTTAATGCTTCGGCAACCGGACTCAATAATGGAAAGAGCTGGGCGAATGCCTATACTTCGTTGGAAACTGCAATTGCTGCTGACGTTGATACCCTTGAAATTCTCGTGGCAGGCGGCACCTATAAGCCAAAAATTCAGATTGGCGGAACCGGACCGCGCTACGCAGCCTTTAAAATGAAATATGGAGTACAAATTTCCGGAGGCTACAATGCGGATCTAGGTGTGCAAGTAGATTATTCCCGGGGAGGCGCCAACGAAACGATCCTGAGTGGTGATATTGGAATAGTAGGTGATGCTTCCGACAACTGCTACCACGTAGTTCATAATCCGGAAACTTTAGGTTTAAATACAAATTCACGACTAAATCGTCTGACCATAAGTGGTGGAAATGCCAATAATAAAGGATCTGGTACAACACATGAGTTCAAGGGGGGCGGCGTCTACAATCGTTCATGGAGTAAAGCATTTTTTATTGAATGTGTATTTTCGAACAACAGTGCAGTCTATGGTGGAGGAATCTATTTCATTATGACAACATCGAATTATATGCCAAATTGCACTTTTATTAGCAACATGGCAATTACGAATGGTGCTGAAAGTGGTAATGGCGGAGCGGTTTACATCGACTCAAAGGCCCAAATACGCCTTGAGAATTGTCTGATTATTAATAATACGGCGGGTGGAACAGGGGGAGGTATCTTTGTGAATTCACCTACAAAAGCCGATGCAGCTTTAGTGAATATTTTCTTTTGTACAATTGCCAATAATCATGCTAATTTTTGCGGTGGAGTACGGTTATCGGGTTATTCAATGGGACTTCTTTGCAGTAATATTATTTGGGGAAACACCCAACAGGTAACCACCAACGGCAGACAGATTTCCGTAAGTACTAATGCCATAACAGGGAATATTCCTAACGGATTTTTATATAATAATTCCAGTAATAACATAAGATACTCCCCATTCTTCGGACAATAAATGCAGCAAGTTAAGATGTTTATGCACTGCTATTTTTTACTCGGACAAAGCGGGAAATAACTTTTTGGTATTCAACACCAAAAAAAGTTATTCTCGATTTAGGCCGCTAATT
>CAIXCY010000192.1 GCA_903918045.1 uncultured Bacteroidia bacterium | reverse complement strand
GCAAATGCTGGTATTTGTCATCTTCAGAACGGTAGCCAACAGCCAGCACAATCTTGGATTTTAATCCCAATTTGTTAAGATCCAAAATCCGGTCAAATTCCTCCGGACTGAAACCTTCCATCGGACAAGTATCAATTCCCATAACGGCAGAAGAGACCAGTCCATAGCCTAAGGCGATGTATGCCTGCTTGCTAACCCAAGTTTCAACCTGTTCCGGATTAAACCGGCTTAAAGTCCCTTTAATCATATCACTGTAACCGCTAAGGCTTTCAGTGGTTACATTGCGGGTCAGGGCAATATTTGCGATAAAATCATCTGCAGTTTTCTCATTGGCTTCAAAGTTTACTGCAAAAACCAAAATAGCGGAAGCATCGGTGATCTGAGATTGACCATAAGCCGCTGTTCTGAGTTCTGCCCTGATTTTCGGATCTTCGACAACCAGTACCTTGTAGGGCTGCAATCCCATAGATGAAGCGGACAACCGGATCGACTCCAGTAACTTCTCCATATCTGCCTCTGCTACTTTTTTTGTTGGATCAAAAAGCTTTGTGGCATAACGATTATTCAAATTTGTAATAAGGCTCATTTTATGAATTTACTATTAATATAAAAAGAATACAATCAAAACCGGATATAGTTATGAAATGGACATTAAATAAAGGTTAATTCGGAGTTTTAATAATGGCAGCTCAGCCTAAATAGCCCGAACGACAAAAATTCCGGAGGTTATTTTTGAATTTTTCAGATAACTATAGAGTGAAACGGGGGTTGTTTCAACCATCCCCCCCCGCGAGGATGCATTCAACAGATAGAGCTGCCCATTGATACGGCAAATTAGTCCAAGGTGAGAAACATCCAGCCCGGCAATTTTGGTTGAAAGCGCAATGATATCCCCATCGGCAAATTGGCTTTCATGGTCTGGAACCATCTCCTTCGGAATTGAGTAATAGGTATGCTTTGAAATCCGTTTCTCAATGAGTTTTATCTGACGCACCAGTGGAGGATTTTTCTTTAACTGAGGATAGGAATTGGGATGTACACCCATAAAATCAAGTGAAAGCGGATATCGCACCCCACCAAGATCAGATGTAACGTCTTTTACGATTCCCTTAGTTTCATTATCTGTAATCCATTCACTAAAATAATGCAGGCGACTCACATATCCATCTAAATGACCACTCCTGTATCTGATTTTTTCAAGCTCAGTTTTGAAGGTATCAAAGGAGGAATTACCGCTTTTAATTGTTCTTGCGATAGCCAGGCAACTTTCAACAAAGGTTGTGCAATCTAATTCGCGCAGATTTACAACAAGATTTTCTTCAGTTTCACGATCAAGCGTTTGAGCTACATAGGGGGTTCCTTTAAAATCGGCCCCAATCGCCAGCATCAAGGCTCCGGTTGAGAGATTATGTTTAGAACTAAATTTATTTAATTTTTCCTCAAGAATCGACTTATCCTTTTGGGTCACGATAACTTTTGAGAATCCATCCGTGATAGTTGAAGTCAGGATGTAAACTGAAACAAAAATTATTTTTACTATGAATTTTAGCCGCATGATTTTATTTATGCCTCTTTTTTAATTCCCTGGCGATATCTTCAATCCGATAACCTTTGTGCGACAACAAAACGATCAGGTGATAAACCAAATCCGATGCTTCATAAAGCAGCCGTTCGTCGTTATTGGCCATTGCTTCAATAACAGTTTCGATAGCCTCTTCACCAACCTTCTGGGCCATCCGTGAGATGCCATCCTCGAAAAGGGAGGTTGTATAAGATCCCTTGGGCATTAATCGTTTACGTTCGTCGATAAAATCCTGCAAAAGTTTCAGAAACATAACATCTTCGGACTTGTTTTCTTCGCCCCAGCAGGTATCTGTCCCTTTATGGCATACAGGACCAACGGGATTAACTTTGATGAGAAGGGTGTCGTTATCGCAATCTGATTTAATTGAAACCACATTTAAATAATTGCCGGACTCTTCTCCCTTTGTCCAGAGCCGGTTTTTAGTGCGGCTGTAAAATGTAACGAGATTTGTGGCCATTGTTTTATCATAAGCCTCCTTATTCATAAAACCAAGCATAAGTACTTTGCCAGTTATATCATCCTGAATTACCGCAGGGAGAAGATCTCCTGCCAATTTACTGAAATTAAGTTCCATATATTTATTCTATCCGTTTGCTTTTATTTCATTTATCTTTATCTGGATTGAGGTTTGAGTTGAAAAACATCATTTACGATCCAGTTTTTTATATACTGCCTATTTTAGGGTAAAAACCTCAGTAACCTACCTCACACAAATGGCGCGTTGGCGAAGGTAATGCTTTAGATCGGGAATGGCAATTTCGCGAAAATGGAAAATACTGGCTGCTAATCCGGCATCGGCCTTTCCTGTTGTAAAAACCTCTGCAAAATGTTCCATATTTCCGGCCCCCCCGGAAGCAATAAGGGGGATTGTTAAATTTTCGGAAAGCTTAGCCAGTTCTTTATTTGCAAACCCTTTTTTTGTTCCATCGTGGTTCATCGAAGTAAAGAGAATCTCTCCTGCTCCCCGGTTTTCTGCCTCTTTAGCCCAAGAAAAGAGCTCTTTATCAGTAGGAATTCGTCCGCCATTCACCGTAACGGTCCAATGGTTTTCAGCTTCGCGTGCATCGATAGCCACCACTACAAACTGACTTCCGAAGTTACGGGCCAGGTCATCAATGAGCTGGGGATTCCTCACGGCAGATGAATTAATTGATATTTTATCGGCTCCGGCAGCAAGCAAAGCCTCTGCATCGCGAATTTCACTAATGCCACCGCCAACAGTAAATGGGATATCCAGATTTTGGGCAATACGTCTTACTAATTCAACGAAGGTCTTGCGCCCCTCGTGAGTGGCTGTAATATCAAGAAATACAAGTTCATCCGCTCCCTGTTCGGCATATAATTTCCCAAGTTCAACAGGATCACCTACGTTGATAATATTTACGAAATTGACGCCCTTAACAGTTTGTCCATCCCGGATATCGAGGCACGGTATAATTCGTTTAGCAAGCATTACTGAGATTTATAAGTTTCAAATATTACTATTTATTTCCCTGGTTAAAGTATTCTGATGGTTATAATCCAAAGCTAATGAGTGAAAAATTGCGATTAAGAGTTATCGGATAAATTCCCTGATCTCATCCATGGTTATTCTCCCTTCATAAATAGCCTTACCGGTTATCACAGCCGGAATGCCAGCATCCTGAAGCTCGTAGATATCGGCCATTGAGCTAACCCCCCCACTTGCAATGAGGTAGGTCCCGGGAACAGATAAAAGTATTCTCTTGTACAGATCGGTAGCTGCACCCTGTAACATACCATCCCGACTAATATCGGTACTTATAATTTTAGTTATCCCTTTTGAATGCCAATCCTTGATAAACGAAAAAATAGACGTTCCGGTGCTTTCCAGCCACCCGGTTACTGCGATCATTTCATGCATTGCATCGGCACCAAGAATGATTTTTTCAGCACCATATTTCCCGATCCATTTCATAAAAGTCTCAGGTGATTTCACCGCAATACTACCACCAGTTACCATCGAGGCACCGGATTCAAAAGCAATCTTAAGGTCCTCATCCGATTTCAGTCCTCCACCAAAATCGACGATCAATCCAGTTTGTGTGGCAATTCGCTGCAAGACACTTTGATTTACAATATGGTGTGCTCTGGCGCCATCAAGATCTACCAGGTGCAATCGTTTGAGACCTGCATCCTCAAACATTTTGGCGACTTCGAGCGGATTTTCGTTATAAATAATTTTTTGCCCATAGTCGCCCTGACTCAGCCGCACACATTTTCCATCGATAATGTCGATTGCGGGAATAATTTCAATCATCTTAATTTTTAAACTTTTATATTTATGAAGTTACCCAGAATCCTGGACCCGGTGGCGCCGCTTTTTTCAGGGTGGAATTGTGTTGCATAGAAATTATCGCGTTGAAGGGCTGCGCTGAATGGAACAAGGTAGTCACATGTTGCTGCAGTATCGGGACCGGATGTAGCATAATAGGAGTGAACGAAATAGAAATAATCATCCTCGCCTAACCCTGCAAAAAGTGGAGTCTTTAAATCTGAAACACTATTCCAGCCCATATGAGGTATCTTAAAAGAGGCAGAATTCTCCGGAAGAGCCACAAATTTCTTAACTTTTTCGGGGAAAATACCCAGACACGTTGTATCCCCCTCTTCAGAATGGGTACACATCAGCTGAAGTCCAAGGCAGACACCCAGGACCGGCTGTTTCAGATCACAAATTAGCTGATCCAGCTTATGAGACTTCAGATAACGCATTGTGGTGGAGGCTTCTCCTACACCGGGAAAAATTACCCGATCGGCTGATCTGATCTCTTCGTGATCATCGGTTATCGTTGCCGAAACACCCAGTCGTTGAAGCGCAAAGTCAACCGACCGGATATTTCCGGCATTGTATTTAATAATTACAATCTTCATTTAAAAATTGTTGATAATAGATTTTTATTTCAGGAGAAGACCAATAATCTTAACCATTTCCTTAAATTCGTTCTCTTTGAACAAACGTGTCATAAACACGATCTTTCCGTTCCGATCAATTACGACATTACGGGTTACACCTGCCCTTTTATCGGCGAAAAGTCCAAACACATCAGCATCCTGATCCACTGCGATGGGGTAAGAAATATTCATCTCTTTCTGGTATCGTTTAACCTTCTCGACAGGCTCATCACGATCGATGCCGAAGAGAAGAAAATCGGAGTTTCGCTTATGTTTTGCCCAGATATCCTTTTGAATATAAGGGATCTCTTTTCTGCAAATCCCGCACCAGCTAGCCGTAAACTGAAGCATTACAACCTTCCCTTTCCAATCCTGGGAGGAGATCTTTTTACCATTGGCAAGGGTGAGCGTAAAATCGGGTACCTTATCTCCAATTTTTGCCGTAAATTCGTATTCTTCAGGAATTTCCTGTTTTGGAATTTCAATTCCGGATTGGCCAAAGACATTGGTGAAAAGCAATATCCCCAACAAAGCGGCCATCCTGGGATTCTGCAAAATGCTTCTCATGCAAATTCGTTTTTAGTTAAAAACCACCGTCCTATTGTTATACACAAGTATTTTGCGCTGAAGGTGTTTATAAACAGCTTCGCTCAATACGATCTTTTCCAGATCACGCCCTTTACGGATCAGGCTATCTACATTATCAATATGTGATATCCGCACAACATCCTGGGCAATAATAGGCCCTGCATCCAGGTCTGCAGTGACATAATGACTGGTAGCACCAATAATTTTCACGCCGCGTTCGTGTGCGGCATGATATGGTTTAGCACCGGCAAAAGCAGGCAAAAACGAGTGATGAATATTTATAATTCTGTTCGGATAATGTGCTACAAACCGTTCGGACAGCACCTGCATATATCTGGCAAGGACAACAAAATCAATATCATATTTCTCAAGTATCTCAATTTCATGTAGTTCCTGCTCGAGTTTATTCTGGCCATTCTTTTCAATAAGATGAAAATCTATACCAAAACTCTGAGCTACAGGTCTAAGCATCTCATGGTTACTAATAATTAACGGAATCTCTGT
>CAIXCY010000191.1 GCA_903918045.1 uncultured Bacteroidia bacterium | reverse complement strand
GCCGCCAACATCCCGCACCCTCATCACTACATATCGAAGAGTGTCATTGCGAGTCGCCATCAAAAATCTTAAAGTCCACCAGGACTTGGATTAACTGCAATGGCGACGAAGCAATCTCAAATGTTTAGCTGCCTCCCGTGTTGGTTACGGCTTGCCTGGATAACGTAACACATTATCTATGAGGCGATACCCTGAGCCAATTAAAGTGAGATCTCCACGTTAATACGCCGGTAATTCCAAGAGTTTTAACTAAACCCTCCGCTGATATACTCTTTTGTAAGCCTGTGTTTGGGATGGTTAAATACCTGATCGGCAGTTCCAAATTCAATCAGCTCGCCAAGGTACATAAAGGCCACATAATCGGCGATTCGTTTTGCCTGACGCAAAGTATGTGTTACAAGAACAATTGTATATTTATCTTTAATCGAGAGGAAGAGCTCTTCGATTGTTTTGGAAGAGATTGGATCAAGCGCTGAGGTGGCCTCATCCCCCAGAATAATTTCGGGTTCAACAGCAAGTCCCCGCGCAAGACAAAGGCGTTGCTGCTGCCCAATGGAGAGTTTGGAAGCGGGCGATTTTAAGCGGTCTTTGACCTCATCCCATAAGCCAACAGCCTGCAGCTGGTGTCGTGCGATTGCATACAATTTGCGTTTACCTCTGACCCCATGAATACGCGGCCCATAAACAACATTGTCGATAATAGACATCGGCAGGGAACAGGGGCGTTGAGCAAGCAGTCCCATCTTTTTCCGAATATGGGTTACCTCTGTATCCTTGGCATATATATCCTCACAATCAACAAAAAGTTTTCCGGTAATTTTCACATCCACCGAATCGTCATGAAGCCGGTTAAAAGTGCGCAATAGCGTAGTCTTTCCGCAGCCGGATGGCCCTATGATGCAGGTAATGCTCTTATCGGGAATAGCCAGATTAATATTTTTCAGGATATGGTTATTCTGAATGTAAAGGTTCAGATTTTCTACCTCAATGTGTGGCCGCTGACAATCAGAATGGTTCTTCACGATTGGTCTGGGCTGCTTAACAATTAAAGGTGCTGTCATCAGTTCCATAGCGATTATATTTTATTTTTTGAAAGTCTTCTGCTGAAATAGCGGGCAGTAAAACTCAGCGTTAATATGATAATTGTTAATACAAGTGCAGCCGCATAAGCCCTGTTCTGAACCTCTTCCACCGGACTGCTAAGCTGAAAAAAGATTGCCAGAGGGAGAGAAGCCGCAGGCTGAGTCATGGAGGTAGGGATGCTGTCTGTATAACCTGCCGTAAAAAGAACCGTTGCAGCATCTCCGATACCACGTCCTACCGAAAGCAGGACAGCTGTGGAGATTCCGGGGAGAAGTTGACGGGTTATCACCTTGATAGTCTCGTAGTTCGTTGCCCCAAGCGATTTTGTCGCCTCAATCAACTCATTGGGGATCAGGATAGCAACCTCATCAATCGAACGGATCATCACGGGGATAATCAGCAGACTGATTGCTATGATTCCACCCAGAAGAGAAGTTTGCAATCCGAAAAAGATCATCACCGTAAATCCGAATGCACCATACACAATTGATGGAATTCCAAAGAGCACATCGAATGTGAGCCGTGCAAAAGCCGCAAGCCTGCTTTTGCGACGCAGCGTGAAATTCAGGTACATTACTACCGGTACACTGATCATCAAACTGATAATTACTGAAAAGAAGATCAGATAGAGCGATCCCATTATGGCATTCAGGATACCACCCTCTTTTCCCAGATAGAAACCGCCACTTGGTATTTGCGAGATCATTTCCCACGACAGAGAGGGTAATCCCTTTTTCATGATCACATAAAGAATATACAATAGAACACTCAATATCAGCAAGGTAGAGCCAACCATGAGAAATTTGAATATTTTCTCCTCGAGTTTTTTCATCCGGGATTATTTTGTTTTTTAAAGGTCGGATGTAACTCGCTCAGGAGTTTTTCAACCTTGTAAAAGATTAATGTAGCTGCTCGTTTCATAACTGGTACCTTTTATCAATCTGGATCAATACCAGACGTGAAATCACATTAAACACAACGATGATGAAAAACAGCAGAAAAGCCGCAAACATCAATGCCGATTCATATTGTGGCACTGACATCATTTCGCCGTAATTATTGGCAATTAACGCCGGTATCGGATAGCAGGCATCAAAAATTGACTTGGGGAGATCGGTAAAGTTGCCACATACCATTAATACTGCTATCGTCTCTCCAAAAGCCCGTGAAATGGCTAAAACAGTTGCTGCGACAATGCCTGGTATAGATTTTCGGATAACCACCTTTTTAACAGTCTGCCATTTGGTAGCTCCCAACGACATAGAGGCCTCGCGCATCTCTTTTGGAACAGCTCCGAAAACTTCCATTAAGATACTAATAATTAAAGGAATAATCATAATGGCAAGGACTATTCCACCTGCCAGAACGCTATAACCGGTCGAAAACTCCACAAAATGGGGAGCCAGCTTTTCGGATATAAACGGAACGATAGTCAGAGTACCCCAAACGCCGTAAATAACAGGAGGTATTCCCGAAAGGAGATCCACCACTGAACTAAATGCCCGTAAAATCTTTGGTGAAGCATACTCAATAATATAGATTGAGGTGAGTAATGACAAGGGCAATGCGATAACAATTGCAATTCCCGTAACAAACAGTGTACTCAGAATATAGGAAGCAAAACCAAAATCACCTTTAAATGGACGCCAGTTGCTTGTAGTAAGAAGTGTCCATAGACTCTTCTCCTCCATAATTGGCAGCGACTTGTAGAATAATCCCCCACCGATAAGAAACAGAAAAAATATCGACACTACAGTTGCAAACAACATGTAGTGTCGGGCTATCTTATCTTTCAGTAATCTACTTTTTAGCATTCTAATTTAAACTTTTGAG
>CAIXCY010000190.1 GCA_903918045.1 uncultured Bacteroidia bacterium | reverse complement strand
CGATTCCCTTTCTTGACGACGATATCGGCTCTTATAAAAAGGTTCTCATAATTGAATGCCGCTTCAAAAATCACAACATTATCCTGTTGAAGAAGCTGTTGTGTCTTCTGAAGGGGAAGATCATATCCCTTCTCTTCAATTTCGATTCCACCGGGATAATAAAGTTTGGCGAGTTCTCCCACCTGAAACCCACCCTCGGCAAGAGCGGCCAGAAAGTCATCCTGCTTTTTCTTGTCGGGGAATTCCGCCTTTCCGGTATAAAAAAGCTTCACCGGGCATTCAAGCGCGGACTTAAAACGTGATTTTGTAAGGTACCTCATTCGATTGAATTTTTAGGTTAATGAATAGGTCTAAGGCTGGTACAAAACGAATCGGACATGATGAAAGCTTCAGCAGATAAAATTCTAAGAATTAAATTCTTGCAGGCATTCGGCCCAGGCCAGTGTAAACAACAGGTTCACATTGGTCAGCCAGGGGTTATTTGACAGTAAGTTGAAGGAGATCCCCTGAATGAGGTTTTCCGATTGATGGGTGCATTAAAACTGAAAATTCCATAAGTCAAAAGTTTTAATAGTTAAACCTGTCGCTTACGGAAAGACACTTATCGAGCATTCCCGGATCTTTAGTGCTTTCCACTCACATTCGCTTATCCGCAGGACTGACGAGCAATCTGTCCTTTGTTACGCAGACCACCGTGCCCATGAGTTTGCTCAAAACTCCTGGGTCGGTTGGTAACTAAACTGGCTTATGCATTTCTGCATTGGCCTTGTTTTTGTTTTCTTAATGTTTATGATGCAAAAATAGTTACTCTTTGGGTTCAAACCAAATTCGCAAAGAAATGTCGCGCACTATATGTGCATGCATTGAATCGATTGCAAAATCAGTGCAATGCTTTAATCAGATTGTGGAAGGAAACTGCAATTCAAATTTCCAGTTCAAGGCATTGATTTTATCTTTTAGTATGGTTAACCCATTGAGAATTTCATCAAACGAAGGCGGATTTTCTTCGTAAATCATCAATTCCAGCATCGTTTTATAATCAGCTTTCCATGCGTCAAGAACTAGTGGAATAGGCAACATATTAATGGTTTGCGGTTGATGCTGGTTATAATCAACGCCTCCAATACGGGTAAACTTGTAACGGTGTTCAACGATTGTCTCGTACAATTGCTTGTCATTTAATGCCTTTTCTGCATAATCAGTTTTTGACAGCTTATAAACATCGTATAAGTGACGGCTTAACCGGTCAACTCTCATCTTTTCGGGAGGACGATGAAATTCTTCGTGAAGAAGAAATATCTTCTCTAAGAAAGTGCGTTCCGGATTAACCGTCGGAACATGAATAGGAGCTTGTGCAAAATCCCGATCAGCATATTCTTCATCGACCAACGAAGCAAATGTTTGTATGGTAAATGGTTCTATTAATGAACGGCAACCGATTTCGATTTGAATCTTCGGTTGCAGATATCCTGGCGATGCTATTAAATTGGGATAATAAACATTAATCGTTCGGTCCTT
>CAIXCY010000189.1 GCA_903918045.1 uncultured Bacteroidia bacterium | reverse complement strand
TGGTTACATTCGAAACTGAATATAATAGCTATACAGGCCTGAAAACTGCTGCATATCCTAATGGGGATCCCCGCACCAATATTATTTATCAACAAGCCATAACTGTAACTCCTGTATCGAACACTGCACAGGGTGGTATATCAATAGCTAAGTTCACAAATGCGAGAAACAATATCTACAAATCTATTACGACCGGATTGCATTGTGGGGTCAACCTGCGCCTGATGCGTTACAGCGACGTTTTACTTCGTGCTGCAGAATGTGAAAATGAAATCAATGGCCCAACCCAAACTGCACTTGATTACATTAACCTCGTTCGTCAACGTGTTGCGCTTAAAGATCTTAAAGTTTCCGATTTCGCGTCTAAAGATGCTCTTTTCGAACAAATTGCAAACGTAGAAAGACCCAAAGAATTCGGTTGCGAAAACGGACGTGGAATCGACATAATTCGTTGGGGATTCTTCTACGATGCAAGTCGTCTGAATCAGTTGAAGGAACATGCTTATTATAAGCTCGATGGTAAACCTTCCACCGAGGAGCTTACTTCTGCAACTGCAACCGCTTCATCGTTCCAATATTACTATAAGGGACATGAATATTTCCCAATATTTCAAGGTACTCTTAATGCGAATCCTCACCTTGTAGGTAACTCGGCAAACAAGAATATTGATAATGGACCCGCATTCATAGCTAAATGGGCTGTTCATCCTATTGTAAAGTAGGAATCATGCTCAAAAATTAGAGACTTCCTTCTTGGCCTATTTTTTTAGTGTTGATAAGGAAGTCTCTTCAAATAAATATTAAACATATTAGCCATGAGACTAAAGTACATACTGATTTTATCTGTCAGCATAACGATCCTATCGTTTGAAGGGTGCAAAAAAGATGTTAAGCCTAAGGTGGATGAGCCAGTCCCCAGTACAAAATTCACCATTCCAACGTACGCCGACGACTATTCATCGATAGCATCATGGTCTAACCGAAACAATTGGAATCTGGCCAATGTTCACGACCCTTCGGTTGCCTACTACAATGGATATTATTATATGTATGGCACTGACGCCTCGTATGGAAATGAAGCCGTAGGACATGGACATTTTCAAGGTAAACGGTCAACCGATTTGGCTAATTGGGAATGGGTAGGGGGACCTTTCTATGCAGCGCCCACCTGGGTAGCCGACTCGCTCAATGCCATTCGTTCGCGCATGGGTCTGGGTGCCATTACCAAAGACAACATAGGTTATGACTACTGGGCACCGGTAGTACGACGGGTCACCGTTGGAGGACATGATATCTTGCGTATGTATTATAGTATTGTCATCGAGAACTATATCAAAACGGGTAATGCCAACACTGCAGCCAACTTTGACGGAAGCTGGAGTGAAAGGGCCTTCATTGGGATGTGCGAATCGACAGATCCCGCCGGAGCTGTATGGACCGACAAGGGTTTCGTTACATGTTCATCATCAGATCGTGGTAAAAACTACAATCGAACAAGTTTGTCTGATTGGAATGCCTATTTCTACTTCAACGCCATCGATCCCACATACATAGTAGGACCCGGGGGGAAACATTACTTAATACATGGTTCATGGCATAGCGGTTTCGCACTATTGCAACTTGATGCAACAACGGGTAAGCCTATCAACACACTCGGCGAGCCCTATGCAAACAGCGCAAGTGAGTTAACTGCCCGATATGGAGCGAGAATTGGCACACGCACAGCCTTATCGCGTTGGCAGGGCAGCGAAGCTCCCGAAGTAATATACAAAGATGGCTACTACTATTTGTTCATGGCCTACGATGGACTTGACGTCCCATACAACACACGAGTGGTCAGAAGCGCAAACATCGAAGGTCCATACCTCGACATTACAGGACGTAATTGTACAACCGGAAGCGGCGACTGCTATCCTATCGTAACCCACCCTTACAAATTTAACCTTAGCAACGGATGGGTAGGAATATCACACTGTTGTATTTTCCAAAAGGAAAATACAAACGAATGGTTCTACATGTCGCAAGCACGATTGCCTGTCAATGTTGGTGGTAACGCCTACTCAAATGCCATTATGATGGGGCACGTACGCCGTATTGTATGGTGTCCGGCCTCTCCAGGTGAACCCGACAACCTGTGGCCAATAGCATTACCTGAACGTTACGCAGCCGTACCTGATTTTGGTACAATAACCAAAGACTCAATTGTGGGAACCTGGGAGCACATAAACCTTAAATACAGCTATGGCCAGCAAGATGGCGCCACAACTCTAACCCTTAAGGCTGACGGGACAATGTCGGGAGCACTTTCAGGCAATTGGAGCTACGATGCAGCTAAAAAGCAACTCACAATGGGACAGGTTATTGTTTGCGTTGAACGCGAAGTCGACTGGGAAGCCACCCCACGCCGTGTAACATTTGTATATGCCGGAACTGCGGAAAATCTAAATGCAACCTATTGGGGTAAAAAGGCGAAATAATATGAACAAGAATGCCACAAGAAATGAAAGCGTTTAGAAGTTTTGTAATTGCCCTTCTTGGGTTTGCAATTGGGATGCAGGTTCAGGCACAATCCATTATCGTGCACGATCCTGTCATGATTCGGCAGAAGGATACTTATTATGTGTTTTGCACCGGGATGGGAATTTCAGTATTCTCTTCACCTGACATGAAAAACTGGAAGAGAGAAGAACCTGTTTTTGCTCAGGCTCCGAAATGGGCTGTTGAAGCAATCCCGACTTTTAAAGGGCACATCTGGGCTCCGGACATTAGCTATTTTAACGGACAATACCAATTGTATTACTCCGTTTCAGCTTTTGGAAAGAATACCTCATGCATCGGTCTAGCGACTAACAGAACACTTAACCCATCAGACCCCGCATTCAGGTGGATCGATCACGGGAAAATAATACAATCTGTGCCGGGTGAGTCAAACTGGAATGCTATAGATCCAAATTTTATTGTTGATGAAACCGGAACTCCGTATTTATGTTTCGGCTCATTCTGGGATGGATTGAAACTTGTAAAACTTTCACCCGATGCGATGAGTGTTGCTGAAGATATTCATCAGATCCCGACCATTGCCTCCCGAAAATCAGATCCGAATGCTCCAAACCCACCTTCAGTAGATAATAATCCGGTTGATGCCGGTGGAAATGCGATTGAGGCGCCATTTATTTTCAGAAAAGGGAACTACTATTACCTGTTTGCATCGATCGACTATTGCTGTAAAGGGGTAAACAGCTCCTATAAAATGATTGTTGGCCGCGCCTCAAAACTAATCGGTCCGTACATTGATCTTTCAGGAAAACCAATGACCAGGGGTGGAGGGACAATTCTGCTTCAGGGTAATGCGGACTGGCATGGTGTAGGGCATAACGCCGTAGTAAATTTCGATGGATCAGATTACCTGGTTTTTCATGGTTATGATGCCCATGACAACGGCAAACCGAAGCTCAATATCCGAAAACTGAACTGGAATAAAGATGGGTGGCCTGTAATTGACGAAAATTATTCATTA
Source organism: uncultured Bacteroidia bacterium (assembly GCA_903918045.1). Lineage (GTDB taxonomy): Bacteria > Bacteroidota > Bacteroidia > Bacteroidales > Prolixibacteraceae > JAAFHB01. The sequence continues at coordinate 1,969 of CAIXCY010000189.1, read as the reverse complement.
AAATAATTTAATAAGTAAAATGATAATTCAAGAAAGAATCAGAAATATTTCAGGGTTGATATTCTTAACAATCAGCCTTATAACAACGGCTTTTACCGCTGAGGCTCAAAATGCACGGATCAAGATTGATATTGATCGCAAGATAGGTGAAGTTGATAAAAACCTTTATGGGAATTTCGTAGAGCACCTTGGCCGCTGTGTGTATGGTGGAATTTATGAGGAGGGTTCGACATTATCTGACGACAAGGGAATTCGCCTTGATGTACTTGAAGCTGTAAAGGATCTGAATGTTTCAATCACCCGATATCCGGGTGGGAATTTTGTGTCGAACTACCACTGGAAAGATGGCATTGGTCCAAAGGAACAACGTCCTCCCCGTATGGAACTGGCGTGGGAACGGCTTGAGACAAATCGTTTCGGAACCGATGAGTTTATGAGTTATGCACGACGGATGAATACAGAACCTTATTTTTCTGTAAACATGGGCACAGGCACCATCGAAGAGGCTCAGCAATGGGTTGAGTACTGTAATGTCAAAGGTGGTCCCTATTATGCAGAACTGCGGAAAAAGAACGGCTATCCTGAACCTTACAATATCAAATACTGGAGTCTTGGTAATGAGATGGATGGTTTCTGGCAAATGGGACACCTGAATGCCGTAGATTACAGCAAAAAAGCACTCGAAGCAGCTAAATTGATGAGACTTACCTCTCCTAATATTAAATTGATTGCGGCCGGATCTTCAAACTATCGTCCCGAGGCAGATCCGAATGAATGGAATGCCACCATTCTGCATGAGCTTCGCGATGTCATAGACTACCTGGCACTTCACATGTATGTTGGGAATCCGGATAACAATTATTACAATTTCATTTCCACACCGCGGGTACTCGAGGAGCGAACCCGGGTTGTAAAGGGGATGATCGATCGTGAAATGCAGAACGCGAACCGCGGAAACCGTCCGCCGATTTACATCGCCTGGGATGAATATAATATCTGGTATCGTGCCCGCGCAGAAAAAAGTATGGCCGGAACAAGGGCACTCGAAGAACATTACAATCTCGAGGACGCTTTGGTTATTTCGGGTTTCCTCAATGCCTTTATTCGGAACTCGGACATCGTTAAGATGGCAAACATGGCTCAATTGGTAAATGTAATTGCCCCGATATTCACGAGCGAAAAGGGGATGTTTAAACAGTCAATCTATTATCCGCTTCAGCTGTTCGCCCAAAATATGCAAGGCACGGCTCTTGATGTTCATGTTGACTGTGAAACTTATAATACTGAAAAATTCTTTATCGGTCTGGGCGAATCGACAACACAGCAAAAAAACGTCCCATTTTTGGATGTGTCAGCTACATACCGGAACAATGAACTAACCTTATGCGTGGTCAACCGGAATAAGGAGAAGGGAATTACTGCCGATCTGCTTGCACAGGAAGGGTTTTTTAATGGTGATTTTGAAGTGTTCGAAGTTAACGGTCCCGATATTAAAGCAGAAAATGACTTTGGAAAAACGACTGTTGAAACGATAAAAAAACCATCTCTTAAGGTTAAGAAAACAAATAAAATCTCCTATAGTTTTGCTCCGCATTCCATTACGATGATAAAAGGATTTATCGAAAAATAATAGTTTATAATTGTACTTTTAGCTCCAATTATAACATCCATCTAATCGTTTAAAAATGAAAAAAATAGTTTCTTTCCAAATCCTGATTCTTGCATTTGGTTTATTAATCTTCGGTGTGGGCTGCACCAGCAAAGAGGCGGGACAGGCACCCGGTTCTGTTACCAAACAATATTTCGGTAGAGTGTCTGATTCATCGGTTGCAGATATCTACACATTAATCAATCATTCAGGAGTTACCCTAAAAGTGACGAACTACGGAGGGAGAATAACCTCATTACTTGTTCCTGATAAAACCGGAAAATCAGGAGATATCGTCCTGGGTTTTGACAGTCTTGCAGG
>CAIXCY010000188.1 GCA_903918045.1 uncultured Bacteroidia bacterium | reverse complement strand
TCGGATCGTATTCCCCTCATCGCTAAGAAGCGTGAAACGGAGCCTGTGCTTTTCAGCAAATTTTTTGTGGCTCTCAACCGATTGCCCACTAATTCCTATAATCACAGCATCAGCATCCGTAAAAACTTCGAACTGATCACGGAACGAGCAGGCTTCTTTGGTGCAGCCGGGTGTGTCATCTTTGGGATAAAAATAGATCACGAGGTTCTTTTTTCCTAAAACCGATTGAATATCAAAGGTCTGGCCGTTTTGATCCAAAAGGGTGAAGGAAGGTATTGTGCTTCCGATCTTTATTTCGGTCGCGTGATTATTTTGGCTGAAGGTTGAACAGGAGGCAAACAGGAGCGGGAAGATGATGAGGCAACAACGGTATAAATTTATGAATCTCAGATAATTTTTATTCTTAAGGGGAAGACGTTCGGGTATTATCATGGGGATTTGAATTAAGCAGTATTATTAATCATTTTATAGAGTACTACAATCGTAAGGCTATAAAGTTTTTTAGATTGGACTTGCTGGGGCATGGATTGGCACGAATGCGAATATCAATGTAGCAAGTTACTTCTTAGCAGAAAGCAATCGAATAGGTGGGTTTTAAAAGCTAAGTAATTGCATTATTGGATGATATTTTGTATCTTCAACAGTGAATTTTAAGACCTATAATTGTGGCAAAGAAAAAAGAACTTACACCGAAGGAAGAATATGAACTGTTAAGTGAGGAAGAGAAGCTCCGGCTTACTATTGCGCGTTTCTCTGGCGACTTCTCGACTATGGAATTGGTGTACCGACCGCCAACAGCAGGAAGTACTAGTGAACCCAATAATCCAGAGGTTTAAAACTTATCCAATGATCATCACTCGGATTAAGAGTGCCGCGTAAATTTTAAGTTAGTATTAGTAGAAGTTTGAAAGGTGAGCGCCGGACTTTTTCAGGTTAAGTACAAGTCCGACACTCACTTCTCTTATTAATTTACCATGGTCGGGGGATTAACTTTGTGGTATATTGGTCTCCCCTTAATCTTCCGGATTGCAAACCACCCCTCAAGGAAATTGTCATCTTCAATAATTCCTTCGAGACCATCATCCAGCATATCAAGGATAAAGCTCCCTTCCTTAATGAGTACCTTGACAGACCGTACGGCACTTTTCCGGTCATTGGTGATCATTCCGATCGAAGGCTGCAGGGCTTCCAGTTCAGAGAGATCTGAAGTTAAAGCGTTAAGCTCAGCGGAAGTAATACCATACTCTGCTGTTTGGTCGAGGTATTTATTCCCCAGTTGCAAAATACTGTGGCATTTTATCAACGACTCCTTTTCTGAGAGTTTATGGAGTGATGATTCAGTGAATGAGACATCATTGAGAACCGCTTGGTTACCCGTAACCTTAGCAAAGAGAAGGAGTTTTCGTCCCAGGCGGTAGGTTCTGTGATAGAATGTATCAATTAATTCGTTCTTCCTGGCCACCTGTCCGCCGGGATTGCTGGCGTCCTGAACCTTAAAGGAGGCATCCAGCTCATTTTCGCTGGCTTCAAGTTTGTTGATTGTTGTGGCAAGGACTGCCCATTTGGTCCACCAATTTTCATTCTTGTGCAAATAAGAAATGGACTCTTTTTCCATTTCCCAAAAAGTTTTAGCTTTTAAGTCCATGATTAAGTATTTAAGGATTAAATTACAAACAACTAAATATACAAAAAATAATTTAATTTATTTATATTTTTCTGCGCGGTTATAAACCGCGGAACCCGCACCCGTTTAACAAATGGCCGAAAACATACAGTATATTGACATTTCCTGTTAACAATTGACTGAAATCCTATTGTCAATGGTATTTTCTCTTTAACAAATGACCAAAAACATATCGTAGAATACCTTTTCGGATCTGCAATTTTCCAAAAACATATTGCTTTTTGCCGTTTCGGTATTGCATATTAGCCAAAACATAATAGAGATGCTCTTTCCCATTGAGGAAATACTAAATTCCGGTTTGCATTTAGCAAAATACTTACGCTATCAGGTCATTTCGGCAGACAATTTTCTTGATTCACCTAAATCTTTGGTGAGATATTATTTGATTCTTTGAGTATCTTTACTTTTCGAAACCTAAATAAATAATCTCAAAGTAAACCCCCACAATGGCAGTTAAGAAATCAGAATTATACAGCTCTCTCTGGGCAGGATGCGACGAGCTTAGAGGCAGCATGGATGCAAGCCAATACAAAGATTATGTGTTGGTTTTGTTGTTTATGAAATATGTGTCGGACAAAGGCGGTAAGCTGGTTGACATTCCTGAAGGGGGAAGTTTTGCCGACATGGTGAAGCTCAAAGGGAAGGCTGATATAGGCGACCGGATCAACAAAATTATAGGAGAACTTGCCAAAGCCAACGACCTGACAGGCATTATCACAGTTGCCGATTTTAACGATGATGAGAAGCTGGGCAAGGGGAAAGATAAGGTTGACCGGCTGAGTAACCTGATTGAAATCTTTGAAAAACCGGAGCTTGATTTCAGCGGTAACCAGGCGGAAGGGGATGATATTCTTGGAGATGCCTACGAATATCTCATGAGGCACTTTGCCACTGAGAGTGGTAAAAGTAAGGGACAGTTCTATACTCCAGCTGAGGTTTCACGGATCATGGCAAAGGTGATCGGCGTGAACAATTCTAAAAGTCCGAGTGAGACGATTTATGATCCGACCTGCGGTTCGGGATCACTGTTGCTGAAGGCAGCAGATGAGGCTCCATTCGGGATCTCCATTTATGGTCAGGAGAACGATAATGCGACACGTGCTTTGGCTGTTATGAACATGTGGCTCCATGGGAACCCGACCTCAGATATCAGACAGGGAAATACCTTATCAAGCCCTGAGTTTACGAATGATACAACCGGCGAACTGGAGCAATTCAATTATGCCGTAGCCAATCCACCCTTCAGCTATAAATCGTGGATGAACGGA
>CAIXCY010000187.1 GCA_903918045.1 uncultured Bacteroidia bacterium | reverse complement strand
TTAATTATCAATTAATCCCTACCTCCCCCGTTTTCTCCCCTTGTTTTTTGTTTCGCGAAGCTGAGTACTTTTCACATTAAAGTTGAACGAACTCTTTCCCTGGCGCGCCTTTTTCTCATGAAAAGCACCTTTAAACTCAGGATCAGCCAACCGTTTTTGGCGGTCAATCTCGCGGTCGATAACCTGTTTTTCAGGTTTACTAAGTGGAATAACATCAATTGCTTCAGGCATTTGTCGCTCCTCGATCTTCATCCGGATCAGTTGTTCTATATTGTCAAGGTGATAATCCTCCTCCGGTCCTATAAAAGAGATTGCAACTCCATCGGTATTTGCGCGTGCCGTTCGACCAATCCGATGGATATAGTCCTCGTAGCGGGGCGGAAGGTCAAAATTGATTACATGCGAAATTTTACTCACATCAATTCCCCTTGCGGAAACATCCGTCGACACCAAAACCCTAACACTGCCAGACTTGAAAGCTTCAATGGCATTAATTCTGGAGCTCTGTGCTTTATTGGAATGAAGTATTCTGACCTCACCCTCTGTCTTTTTCTTGATCACTTTATAGACATCTTCGGCATTTTCCCTGGTGCGGCAGAAAATAATTACCCGTTTAAACTCCTCTTCGTCATTTAGCAGATAATTGACAAAATTCAGTTTTGTTTTAAAATTGGGGACACGATAAAAATATTGCTTTACTTTATCAACAGGGGTTGCTGAAGGAGCCACCTCAACGCGTTCCGGAAAAGTCAGGAATTCATGACTCATATTCTCAATACTTTCAGAAAAAGTCGCTGAGAAGAGGAGGTTCTGACGTTTTGGAGGGATCACTTCAAAGAGTTTATTCAACTGAGGCATAAATCCCATGTCGAGCATGCGGTCAGCTTCGTCAACAACCAGCGTTTTAACACTTTTCATCGCAAAAGCACCGGCTCGGTAAAGCTCCCACAGGCGACCCGGAGTAGCAACCAGAATATCGACACCCGGCTCAAGCAGTGCTGCATGCTTAGTCCATCCAATACCTCCATAAATGGCCGCGTGACGAATATTGGTATACTGGGATAATTCAGCAATATCCTCACCTACCTGGATTGAGAGCTCCCGTGTTGGAACCAAAACGATTGCCCGGGGATCTTTCCCTTCAGCTTTTACAAGTTTCATCAATAGCGGAATAATGTAAGCCGCCGTCTTGCCAGTACCTGTCTGGGCAATACCTAATATGTCCTTACCTGCCTTTATCACAGGAATTGCCTGTTCCTGAATTGGGGTCGGTGTTGTAAATCCTATCTCTTCCAATGCTTTTAAGATCGATTTACCAATCCCAAATCCTTCAAATGTTGTCATTCTCAATACCTTTAATAGGCTGCAAAGGTAACCTTTCTTTGGCAGATTCAATTTCGTAATCCCATTTAGCTGATTATAGCCCTTTTATCAAAATATCTGGCTGTCAAAGAGCAGGAATCTCGAAAATGCCTGGCGAAAAGTCTAAAGCCTTAATGCCTATATACCTAAGCTTTCAGATTGCCTTAAATACTTTTCCAGGTAGTCCCTTGACAATCCCCGCAAATTCAAGATTTAGCAAAGTTGGAGAAACTTTATTCATAGGCAGCATTGTTTTGATGCAAATCAGATCAATGGCTGTCTCACCTTCGTTGCGCAACAAATCAACGATAAGCTTTTCATCGGCATTAAGATCGTAAAAAAGACAAGGCTGAACAGCGTCAGCGTGACTTTGGGTGGCGCTCCAGTTCATCACATATTCCAAATCTGACACAGATTCTATCAGTGCAGCGCGATTCGATTTTATTAAAAAATGGCACCCTTCGGCGTAAAGATCCCCAACCCTTCCCGGAAATGCAAAGACATCCCGGTTATAGGAATTTGCGATATCTGCCGTTACAAGAGCACCCCCCTTTTTTGCGGACTGCACAACGATAGTCGCATCAGATAACCCGGCAATAATACGATTCCGACGCAGAAAATTTGTACGGTCAATGATGGAGTGACTCAGAAAATCAGAAACCAAACCTCCATTATTATCAACCATATCCCTTGCAATTGAAGTATGCAGCGACGGATAAATGGTTTCAAGGCCATGGCCAAGAACCGCCACTGTAGGCAGGCCGGTACGGAGCGCCGATTTGTGAGATTGAATATCGATTCCATAAGCCAGCCCGCTTACAATAAGCATCTGATAACCTCTTTCTGCCAGAACTCCAATAAACTGGTCAACAAGTTTCTTCCCGTACTCGGTAGCATGTCTTGTTCCGACAATACTTATGGCCTTTGTGCAATTAAGAAAAGGATTACCTTTCACATATAAAACAATCGGGGCATCAGCACACCCAAGTAAACGCTGCGGATAATCAGCATCAAGATAAAAAAGTGCCTTAATCCCATTTCTATCGATAAATTCCACCTCCCTTCCGGCACGCGACATCACTTCAGAATGGATGATATTATTTGCCAGAATACTTCCCACTCCGGGAATCTGTCGCAGTGCCTTATCCTTTTCCCTGAATACCTGTTCTGCCGAACCCGTATAGGCAATCAACGATTTTGCGGTTATGCTGCCAATTCCCGGAATTAAAGAGAGCGCTATCTTATAGATCATGTCATCGGCCATAATGCACAATCTTTTACAAGGTAAATTATTTTTTTTCCAAATTAAAAGGTACTACTCCCAGCCAGGTGGAAGTGCTGTAAGCACCAAAAATTCCAAGGGCACCCCCTGTAATGTTTGTCGGTGGGTTTCCCGGAGCCTGTGAATTTACGCCCTGTTGAATAACCTCACTTAATCCTTTAAAATACCTCCATGTATTTCTTTCAAGATTTAGCAATTCAACACCGATGGTATCGCCCGGTGCAAAATAGCGGTAATAGATCTGAACAACCATTTTGGTTCCATTCATAAACGCATCCGTTAACAGAAAATAATCATTTACTGCATACTTTCTGTTATGGTATAATTTTATCCGATAATAGTTTTCACCTTCGGGAGGATCCCGAAACTCAACTACCGCGTTTAAACTATCCTTTTGAAAAGAGCCGTACCGAAAATAAACAGTATCAATAGCAATGGGACCAGGGAGTTGTGCCGTTGCACCATACGTCTCGCTCCCTGATTCAATCTTAAGAGTGTAAGTTCTACCGGGAACACCTGACACCTTTGAAGAAACATAATATCCGGCCCCCTCATTGGCCAACTGATCAGCATCTAACCTTGAGCTAATTTGTACAGAAGCTTTTTCAACAGGAAAAAATGAACTTTGATCAAAAAAATCCTGGCTTCTGGAGAGTTTCACAACAATCGGATTCTCACTGTTTGTGATAAAACCTTCTACGACCATTTGAGGACCTACACTTTTAAGACTTACTTCAATTTTCTCTTCGCATGACCAAAATAGTATTGAAATAACAAATAGTAATTTAGCACATTTGGTAAAGGATAAAACTACCTGTTTCCGACACATTATGAGTACTTTGATTGATTATGGAAACTAATATTCCCTGAGACCTTTGTTGTTGCTCCCCCGATATCCGAAATTTCTGCGGTTAATTTGCTGATCAGGGCTTGGATTTATAGTGGTGTCACGAATATATTCATGCTGACCCCATGCCCTGCCTGTACGATCCGAATTATACCTTTTAGAAATATTTGCAGCTGAAATACGGGTTGGCTGAGAATCTTTAACGATGATAACCGCTTCCTGAAACAGGGTAGAATCCAACTCTTTCAATGCTTCTGTTGCCTCCTCCATATTGGGCATTTCAACAAAACCATAACCTTTGGACCTTCCAGTCAGATGATCCATGATGACTTTCACCGAAGTGACGAATCCGTAGTGAGCAAAAAGTTTTTGAAGGTCCTGAGAGGTTGTAGACGGACTTAGTTTAGCAACAAAAATGTTCATAATAATATCAAGGTTAAATTTATAATTATGGTTTTTGCTATAGTATGAATTATCATTTGTCCGATTCCATTTCTGAGTCAATTTGTTTCAAAGAGATAACCCAATGGAATTTATGACTTTAAATGATAAACGACAAATGTAAAGTTAACCAAAATATATGAAAAAAAACGGAAATTAACTGATCTATTTTTAGGACATCAAATGCATTCCCTCCTGCGCAGTTTTGATTACCTTTGCTCTGATGATTGATCAGGGAACCATACAACTAATACTCGATACTGCAGAGATTTCTGACGTGGTGGGTGATTTCGTTACATTGAAACGGCGAGGGACCAGTATGATTGGGCTTTGCCCTTTTCATAACGAGAAAACCCCCTCCTTTAATGTATCTCAGGCAAAGGGGATTTATAAATGTTTTGGATGCGGGAAGGGGGGATCTTCGGTCAATTTTATTATGGAACACGAGCACCTTTCATACGCCGATGCATTAAGATGGCTGGCAAGTAAGTACAATATTGAAATCCGGGAGAAGGAGGAGAACCCTGAAGATCTGAAAGAGCGCAATGATCGCGAGAGTCAATTGATCGTCTCGGAATTTGCCCAAAAATTCTTTGGAGAACAGCTCTGGGAAACCAATGCGGGACGATTAATCGGGCTATCCTACCTGCGACAGCGGGGTATGCGGGATGATATAATCAAAAAATTCGGAATCGGGTATTGCCCCGAAGGGAAGGATATCATGACAAGCGCTGCTCTAAAAGAGGGTTTCAGGATGGAGTATCTTGAGAAAACCGGATTAACGATTAAGCGCGAAGAGTGGGTCCGGGACCGTTTCTCAGGAAGAATGATGTTCCCGATCCATGGAATATCGGGTCGTGTTATCGGATTTGGGGGTCGAACGTTAACACAGGACAAGACCATAGCTAAATATCTAAACTCTCCTGAATCAGATATTTATCATAAAAGCCGGGTGCTTTACGGAATTTTTCAGGCTAAAAGAAGTATTATCCAGCAGGATAAATGTTATCTCGTTGAGGGATATACCGATGTAACCTCATTGCATCAATCAGGTATTGAGAATGTCGTTGCCTCATCAGGAACCTCATTAACCATTGACCAGATCAGACTCATCAGACGGTTTACAAATAATGTCACTATCATTTACGATGGTGATCAGGCGGGGATAAAAGCATCAATGCGGGGAATCGATATGGTACTTGAAGAGGGGATTAATGTTAAAGTTCTTCCCTTGCCTGAAGGTGAAGATCCCGACTCCTTCTCTCGCTCGATGGGCGCTGCCCAATTGTCCGAATATATAAAGGCCAACGAGACCGATTTTATAAAATTCAAGACCAAACTTTTGCTCTCAGGCGTCGAAAATGACCCTGTCAGCAGAGCAAAGTTAATTGCCGATATCGTTAGTTCAATTGCAGTGATTCCGGCAGAGATTGTACGTTCAGAATATCTTAAAGAATGTAGCCGACTTCTGGATGTGCGCGAGACGGTCTTATACAATGAAATCCGAAAACTCAAGGTAAAGTCAGAGGATGAAATGATCAAACACCAGGAAAGGGAGCTTTTAAAGGAAGCCAACGTTAAGGCTGCTCCTTCTTTAATTCCTGTTCCTGATATTAATCCGTGCGAAAATGAGGAACGTGAACTACTCAAATTGCTCCTGAAATATGGATCACATCTTCTCTATGAGATCGAAAACCCTGAAACCAATGAAATCGACCCCTTTAATGTCGCCGGTTTTATCTTGTCTGAGCTCGATGCAGATCAAATGGTCTCTGTTAATCCAGTCATAAGAATGGTTTATGATGAATATCGCGACCATTTGGAGGATGAGAACTTCGATGCAATCAAGCATTTTGTAAATCATCCTGAACGAGAGATCAGTCAGCTTGTTTCTGATATCTTATCTGAAAAGAATAAATTGAGCAAATTCTGGGTAAAAAAAGGGAGCTATATCGAAGAGGAATATCAGATTCTTCCCCAACTGGTTCCTAAGGTATTACAGGAATACAAACTCAGGTATATCTCCTTTCTGATTGCACAGGCTGAACTAGGGATCCGAAAAGCTTCAGAAAATCAGGATGATGAGGGAGTTCAGGATTTCCAAAAGCGGTACCAAAAGCTAAAAACAGTGGAAAGACAACTTTGCGGACATCTTGGGAAAAGAACAATAACATCCTAATTAATTTCACAAGAACAACTATGATACAAGAATTTAAGTCAGTAACGGAGGAGATTATTTCGCTTATCGGAATATGGGAGGCTAAACTTGGAAACCTCCCTGTTGAGGTTTTTTCGGAAAGGAGAAACAACCAAAACCGGACCATTAAACAGATTATTGGTCATCTGATTGATTCAGCTTCAAATAATACCCACCGATATATCCACTTACAGTATCGGGAGAATCCCCTAAGCTTTCCTAACTACGCAACCCATGGAAACAACGACAGGTGGATTGCAATTCAGAATTATCAGGATGAAAATTGGGAAAATATGATTCAACTATGGAAATTCATGAATTTTCACCTGGTCCATGTGATCCAAAATATCAATACTGATAAGCTTGAAAATGTATGGTTATCCTCGGAGGGGCAAGAGGTGTCACTGAAAGAGCAGGTGTTATATTACATCAGCCATTTCAAATTACATCTGAACGAAATTGAGGACCTGATCAATAAGCAATGATTATTTCTCGGGCACTGGGATTCATTCCAGAATGAGTAGTTTGTGTATTTAAACCTACAAAAGAAATCCATGATTTTTGTAACAGGCGGAACCGGAATGGTTGGAGCACACTTATTGTATGAAATGGTATTAAAGGGGGATAAAATCCGTGCCCTTATTCGTCCCGGAAGTAGTTTAAACCGAATCGAAAAAATATTTTCATTTTATAATCCGGAATATCAGTCACTCCTTCAAAGGATAGATTGGGTGGAGGGCGATATTCTGGATAAAGATAGTTTAAGCAAGCACTTGAATGGGATCGATCAGATCTATCATGCAGCAGCGATAATTTCATTCGATCCAAGAGATCGTGAAAAAATGATTCATACGAACTGTATGGGAACTCAAAATCTGGTTGATTTGGCATTGACCCTGGGCATCCCAAAGTTCTGTCATGTCAGTTCCATTGCCGCCATTGGTTCTCCGCCTGAAGGGATTGAAGCCAACGAAGATCATTCATGGCGTAATACAAGGGAACATTCAGCCTATACTGAAAGCAAATATCTTGCTGAAATGGAGGTATGGCGGGCTATTTTACAAGGCCTGAATGCCGTAATTGTTAATCCATCAGTCATTATTGGCCCTGGAGATTGGAAATCAGGCAGTTCATTGTTTTTTACCAAGGTGCGGAAAGGTTTTAAATTTTACACAAAGGGGGGTACCGGATTTGTAGATATCAGGGATGTCACATCTGTTATCATCACTCTGATGGCAGACGATAACTGGGAAAATCTTAAAAATCAACGCTATATATTATCTGCTGAAAATATGACATTTCGTGATTTCTTCAACCATATAGCTGATAACCTGCATGTAAAACGTCCATTGTTTTTTGCCGGAAATATTCTGCTAAACTTAGCCTGCAAATTATCTGCAATAAAGAGATTCCTTACTGGCATTCCCCCATCCATAACGCGTGAAACAGTGAGAAGTGCCAATAAATCATGTTACTATGATGGTACGAGGATATCTCATGCCATCGGATTTGAATATACTCCGATTGAGGTGTCAATCCAAAGAAATGCTGCACTATTTCTATTGAATCAAAAATAAATAATACAAAAATAATGGCCGGAATCACAGTTCGTAAATCGCTTCTGACAATGAGTATTGCCCTGTTTTTCATTACTTTTGCCTCCTGTGGAGACCGTCCGGATTGGAAAATTGGATCACTAATTCAAAAAACAATAATAAATTCTGCTGAAGATAATGACAATGAAACAGCATCAGAAGCCATTAATGCCTTACTTATTTCCCCAAAAAACCCAAAGCCAGGACAAACATTTCATGTGTTAGCTGTAGGGGGAAAAAACATTCGCAATTCGCAGATTCTGGTTAGAGGAACTTCAGGTCTGCTCCAATGCCGAAAAAGTACTAACGGAAATGGATTGCCGTTTTGGCGCATTGATGAGTATACTGCGGAATCTGCCGGCAAATATATGGCGACACTAACTACCAATGAACAAGCTGTCAGCAAGCTGGAGCTTTGGGTTTCTGAAAAGCCCGTTCAACAACCCTCCGGGGGTATCTGGAAAACGGTACGCCAATGGGATGATGATTCTGAAGCGCTCTATTCTGCATGGATAAATGCATTGTTTCACGATACTGATGAACGCTCCTCCTGGACGGCACTCCATGAGGTAATGCAAAACAAAGAGCGGAATTTTCTCTATAACTATTTATCACTAAACGAGGATAATCCTGATGAAAAAACCAGAATTGTTATGAGACCCGATTGCGCCGATAACCCATTTTTCCTGCGAGCCTATTTTGCATGGAAGTTAGGCCTCCCGTTTGGCTATCACGAATGCAACCGCGGCTACATTGGCAGTCCTCCAAAAACCGGCCGTTGGATTACCAATGAATCCACTGTATCAAAAACTCATCCAACACTTGCATTCAACTCCTTTTTACGAAGAGTCGCCGATGGGGTCCATTCCGGTACGGCTCGCACTGCTTTTAATGATGATAATTCTGATTATTACCCGGTTCCACTAACACGGGAAACCCTAAGACCCGGTGTCGTCTTTGCAGATCCATACGGCCATACCCTCATTCTTGTCGGTACCATTGCTCAAACCAAAGAGCATCCGGGAGTTTTGTTATCAGTGGATGCACAGCCCGATGGAACCGTTGGGATCAAACGATTCTGGAAAGGAAATTTTCTCTTTAACACTTCCGAAGTGGTGGGAGAACCTGGATTTAAAGCATTCCGTCCAATTAAAATAAATAATGGTCAATTCTCTCTGATAAAAAATAATGAACTGCAATCAAATAAAGTACCAATCCCATTTTCATCCCAACAAAAAGGGATGACTGGTGAGGCATTCTATCATATTATGGAACGGATCATCAATCCGAAGCCTCTCGATCCTGAAGCGGCTCTGCTCGATCTTGTACAGGCACTCTATGAGCAGCTTATCGTACGAATTACTTCGGTTTCCAATGGTGAGACATATATGAAAAACCATCCGGGTGTAGTCATTGCAATGCCGGGAACTCCTGCAGGGGTATTTCAGGCTGGCGGTCAATGGGAGGATTTCTCAACACCAAATCGTGACCTGAGACTATTGATCGCCATAGATGCAGTTCTGGATTTTCCGAATAGGATCATTCGGAATCCCGGGGATTTCAGGATGTCAGGGCAAAGTTCTCCGGAGAAGGTAAAGAAGAATATAGAGGAGTTATTAAGCCGTAAATTATCTGAGCTTTCGATCACTTATACCCGGACTAATGGAGCAGAACAAACCATAACAATGGGCGAAATTTTAAAAAGAAGAGAATCTTTCGAGATTGCCTATAATCCCAATGATGGAATAGAAATTCGCTGGGGGGCACCGGAAAATAGTGAGGAGCGCTCCTCCTGTCGCCGCCATGTGCCAGTTAATCAACGAGACAAAATGCAGTCAGTAAGGGGATGGTTTAAAAAAAGATTGCACCCCCCTACGTGATAAATTTGACCAAATAAAGTGTTAAGTCAGGCACTCATCAATCTAAAACATGGCAATGATGAGAATCTAAAACGGTTACTAATTAACTTAGACTTCTCGATCCCCTCCGAAACGAGGTAATCAATTGCAACTTTCGCCCTTAATTGCAATGATTGCTCATCTTCGGATTGATTACCGGTGTAATCCTGATGGAGGTTCAATTCAACCTTCATTCCCGGATTATCCTTCATAAACATAGCCAGCCGGTCAAGATCAAACTCTTGTTCCGGTAAAATATACCACTCACCCTGTATAAAAGTGCTCCTATATTCAACACTCCTATTTTTACGTCTAAGTAGAGCGAATAAAAACAATCCATTTAACTTTTTCATAATAAAAATATTGAGTGCTATTTAATTGGGCTTTCTTCACCAAATATCCATTTCCCCTTCATATATTGATTGTATCTTTCAATCTTGTGAGAATTGTACAAAAAATAAACCAAATAATAATCACAAATCCATTCCAGTTTTTCGATCAGCTTTTTCATTCAATATCTAGTTTTAAATTTTACCAATTTAGGGTGTCAACTTGTTTTTGCCTCACTGGCATATTCATTGACTCAGTTTGCAAATGTTGGGATTTTATTAGGACGTTGAATCTAAAGAAGGGACTTTGATGTAACGATATTGCAAAATCATTACATCAAACCATTTAATTATACGATTTAGTTAATGTTTCCGGGAAAAGTAAAAGTGGCTGCAAAAGGCAGCAATTAAAGAGTGGGAACAGAAATAACCCGGAATTAATACAACAAACCAAAGACGCTTGACTTTTTATGCAGGAGCAGGGAGATTCTTAATCACAAAAGCGCTTGGAGCCATTCCCTCGACCTTTTTAAAAGCTGTAAAAAAGGTATTGCGATTGGTAAAACCCGCCAAAGTACCGATGGCCTCGAGAGTAAGTTCACTGGCTTTACCCTCCAGAATCAAAACTTTTGCGTAATTAACGCGACATTCATTGCGATAATCATTAAACGATTGCATCTTAACCTCCCTGAAAAAATAAGCAAGATGATGTGTTGGTACCTGTATTAGTACAGCGAATTGGGCCAGATTAAAATCTTGTTGAAGGTATGGTTTTTGTTCCTGCATACAGGTAGCCATTTTCTGAACGATGGATAACATGTAATCAAATTCAAAATTGAGTGATATTTTTTTATTCTCCTGAACAAGCGTATTTGATTGAAGTTCCTCAGGCGCTATTTGGATATTTCCCGGAATAAAACCTGGTAATCCATACAAAATCTGAGGAAAGAAAAACGGGGTTACTATAAGTCCCCCCAATCCAATAAAAGAAAGAATTTGTAACCAATTTGAAGTAAAAAACAATTCTCCCAAATCATTCTCAAAAACCCTAAATATCATAAATAAATGACTTAGAACCACGATGGTTAGAAAGCCCAGAAAAAACAATAGCCACATAAACATAAAACGGTGCCTGATAAAGGTCGTCGTCTTTCCTTTTTTCAGTTTATAATGGACCAATAAAGCAATTGAACCAATGACATAGAAAAGTGCCAGGAGTGGGCGACTAAGGTAAATTGCGAAATTGGAAAATATATCCGATAAAAAAGTAGCATGAAAAGAACCTAAAAACCCAGGATCAGAAATAATGGATCGGGCTATTTCCCGTTTATAGGAAAAAGGAGTAATAATATAAGGGATCGAGGCTGAAAGATGAACTAACATCGGGAGAAAATGGAAAAAATCTTTTTTTTTCAACCTCGTATCATCCTGAAGAACACTCCTTGTGTAGAAATAACACATTGGGCCAATCAGATAATTGGGAAATGTGAAATTGGTATAAACAAGGCTAATCCAGAATTCAGACTTCGAATAGAGAATAATATATTGATTTAATGCATATAAACTTACTGTGAGGCAAAAAGTAGCAAGGTAAATTGTCGAAGTATACCTCCTGGCATTAAAAAAAAATAATACAATGGATAAAAATATTCCTAATATAGAGATAAAAAAAAGCATTCATTTTGATTTTTGAGCAGCGTATGATCAAAGACAAAAAATGATTAATCCGGGATTAAACCCTTCACCTTTAATGCAAACTTACAAATATAAACTCATCCAACAAACTAATTAGCTCCATTTTGAAAACATTGAAGAAATTAGTCTAGATCGTTCTCATGTTTTCTGCAATTCACTTAAATTCGTATTTTTACCCAAATAACACTATTCAAACAAAAACAGAATAAAAACACAGAAAGTTCTCTGAATTCAACACCTACTATCCCAAACATTATCCCATTTTTGAATAAAATCCTCCATATCCACACATTTTGTTAAAAATCCAAAATCTGAAAAATGAAATTGATGATTCTAATGTTTGCATTACAGACCAGTTTCAGCGCTTGGGCACAATCTTTGTCAGGCCTGCCTTTATGGGACAACCAGCATTCTCTGTCAAAAGGTGATTGGCTTATTGAAAAAAAGGATTCAAAAGCGGCGATTTACAAGTCGGAAGATGAAAAACTAATTTTCAGTAATAGAATTGTCTCCCGAACCTTCACTTTAGCCACAAATTGTGCAACTGTTGGCCTTGACCTGTTAACCACCGATGAATCCTTTTTAAGATCAGTAAGGCCCGAAGCACAGATAGAAATCGACGGAATAAAATTTAGTGTAGGAGGTCTAAATGGCCAACCAATCCATAACTACCTGCTGCCTGAATGGCTGGAAGTAATGAAGGGTGATCCTGCTGCATTTAAGCTGGTTGATTATTCACTCCGGGATTGTAAAGAACGCTTTGCCTGGAAAAAAAGAAAAGAGTGGATGCCACAGAACTTACCGTGGCCGTTACCAGGCAAGGAGCTTATATTTCGATATCAACTTGATGATATTGCACTTAGTTTAGTCCGCAATGGAGCCACAAACTCATCTGGCAAAACGAATTTTGAATATCTTAAATCGATTATTGCAGAGGTACATTATGAACTTTATGACGGTATGCCACTTTTTTCAAAATGGATCAGGGTGGTCAACGAATCAACACATGACATTAAAATCAACACCTTTAAAAGTGAAATTCTCGCATTGGTTGAACCCGAGAGTGCCGTCGATACTAAGAAAAAATGGGATCTGCCAAATATCACAGTAGAATCGGATTATAATTTTGGTGGAATGACTAACGAAAGCCTTTATCGTTCCAGTATAGCCTGGAACCTGGATACCCTCTATAAAACACAGGTAAGCTACGAACGGACAACACCCTGTTTATTGGAAGCATACCCCAAATTTGGGCCCGATCAGACTGTAAAGGCAGGAGGATCATTCGAATCTTTTCGAATCTGGGAATTGATGCATGATAGCCGGGACAAAGAGCGGAAAAGCCTTGAACATCGACGCATGATACGTTCCCTGGCACCCTGGGCCACGGAGAACCCTATCCTCATGCATGTTAGCGGGTCGCAGGATGAACCGGTTAAAAAAGCGATCGATCAATGCGCCGAAGTGGGTTTCGAAATGGTGATTATGACCTTTGGCAGTGGCTTTAATGTGGAGGATGAAACCCCTGAAAACCTCGCACGGATGAAAAAGATTGCAGATTATGCCCATTCCAAAGGGATCGCCTTAGGTGGTTATTCCTTGTTGGCAAGCCGAAAGGTGGGCGGAGGAGATGATGTGGTAATGCCAAATGGGATGAATCCCACTTTTGGAAACTCCCCTTGTCTGGAGAGTAAATGGGGCATCAACTATTTCAGACAACTTTATAATTTCTACGAAAAGACAGGGCTGGACATCCTTGAGCATGATGGATCCTACCCGGGGGATATTTGCATTTCGAAGGATCATCCCGGCCATACGGGGGTCGACGATTCGCAATGGAATCAATTTAAAAGAATTACTGATTTTTACAAATTCTGCCGCGAAAAAGGGATTTATCTCAATGTTCCTGACTATTATTTCTTAAGCGGCAGCAATAAAACAGCGATGGGTTACCGCGAGACAAACTGGTCGCTTCCACGTGCCCAACAAGAGATTATCGAACGGCAGAATATTTATGACGGCACCTGGGACAAGACTCCTTCCATGGGATGGATGTTTGTTCCACTGGTGGAATATCAGGGTGGCGGCGAAGCTGCAACTATTGAGCCGTTAAAAGAACACCTGCCCCACTACGGACAGCGGCTGGCAAATCTTTTTGGCGCCGGAGTTCAGGCTTGCTATCGGGGACCTCAGCTTTATGATTCACCCCAAACAAAGGAACTGGTTAAGAAATGGGTAGCCTTCTACAAAAAACACCGGTCGGTGCTTGATGGCGATATCATTCATATACGCCGTCCTGACGGCCGCGATTATGATGCAATCCTTCATGTCGACCCAGCGGGGATAGAAAGAGGATTACTTATGGTCTATAATCCATTAAACAAGGCGATCACACGAACATTAAATGTACCGGTTTATTACACCGGTATCAAAGAAAAAGTCAGCGTGCAGGAGCAGGAAGATCATTCCAGGGCTTCAGTTTTTCCAGTAATTTCTGATGGTCTGGGAGATAAAGTCTCTTTAACAATCAACATCCCCGCAAAAGGATATAATTATTATATTTTAAAATAGTAGGTTAAACTTCATAAACAATATGGTAAAATTGATCCGTCTGTTCACGATTTTCGCGACATTGCTCCTGGTATTTACAATTAATTCAGTCTCCGGTCAACATCTGGTCTTACATGGCGAACCAATCGCCAAGACTATTCTTTGGGTATCATCTGATCTTCCGGATTTTTACAGAAACAATCAAATTACCTGGTCGCTTTCCGATTCCCGCGCTGGAAACTGGAAAGCGTTGCCTGGAATAAACAACACTGAAATAGTATTGCTCGTTGCTTATGAAGGGAAATATATCAGATGTGATGTATCATTAGACCAGGAAGGTAAGAAACTAAAGTCTTTCAGTGTAATATCAGATTCACCTGTCGTTATTCGGGGGAATCCCAATACGGATTGGTTTAAGGATGCCGGTGTCGGTGTTATGCTCCATTTTCTCAAGGCCGTATTTGTTCCGGATGGAGGATCAAAGGAATATAATGAGGTTGTCAATAATTTTGATGTAGACCACTTTGCTGAAAACTGCGAGGAGGCCGGAGCCAATTTTGTGATGTTGGCGCTTGGACAGAATGATGGTTACTATTGTTCGCCAAACCGCGCATACGATTCGATAGTCGGAGTGACCCATGGAACTCTTTGCAGCACACGCGATCTGCCGGCTGATCTTTTTAAAGCGTTAAACAAAAGGGGAATTAAAATGATGCTTTACCTTCCCGGAAATCCACCAATTCGGAATCAACTCGTTGATCTAAAATTTAAATATACATTTGGGAAAGATTCTCCAACTTCCCAATTTACTCAATCATGCTGGGAATCAGTAATCCGGGAATGGAGTCTCCGGTATGGAAAAAATCTCTCCGGCTGGTGGTTCGATGGATTGTATCGCGGCGGCATTATTGAAACCCGCTCGGATATGAGGCTGAAGCATAATATCAGTACACATACCCTGGCTGCAAAGGCCGGAAATCACAACAGCATTGTGACCTATAATTATGGAGTCAATACAATTCAGTCAAACTCGCCTTATGATGATTACAGTGCAGGAGAAGAGGGGCGAATCATTCAGGTACCTCAAAAACGGTGGGTTGTAGATGGCGTACAATGGTTTCTGTTTACCTATTTGGGGGAAACCTGGGGAAAAGCGGGAATGCGCTTTAAAACACACGAACTGGTGGAATGGTCACAAAAAGTTTTTGCAAATGACGGGGTAATTTGTTTTGATATCCAGGCAGATAAATCCGGAACTGTAAATCCTGATCAGATCAGACAGGTCAAGGCCGTAAGAGAGGCATTTGATAATTTGGTAAAAGAACGATCATCGAAAAAATAAGTAACCTATGGGCAAAATCTTAGGGTATTCGTTTGGATTGGTTTTAATCGTGGCAACAATCCTGAACAGTTGCGTTCCGGAAACCAAACCATCAGAAAACAAGTGGACAGTTTCGAGTATTGGTGAACTTTTTAAGGCACCTCCTCAAAGTGTAAAATCGAGATGGGTGAGTCCCGAAAATCCGACAGGCGAAAAGGGGAAAGGGGGGTTAACCAACAGGGGTGCAAAAGGAAATGCGTTCTTTATCATCCCTCCCGGCGAAAAGAAAATCATCTTCAATATCAAAGGGGCAGGCATAATAAACCGCATGTGGTTAAGCGGGACGATAGGGGTAAATGGCCTTCAACGCAGGGCCGTCCGAATTGATATGTACTGGGATGGCGCAAAAAAACCGGCTGTCTCAGCTCCCGTCGGCGATTTCTTTGGAATCGGACTCGGAATGATTGCCAAATATGATAATGCCCTCTTCTCAAGTCCTGAGGCCCGTTCCTTCAATTTCACAATCCCCATGCCATACCGAAAATCAGCTTTGATCACGCTGACCAATGAAGCGGCAGAAGAGGCCTGGGTTTGGTACGACATCAATTATCTGGAAGTTGATAAGGTTCCTGATGATGCAATGTATTTTCATGCCTACTGGAACAGAAACTTAAAAACCACTCCCGGTGAGGATTATGTAATCTTGCCCAAAGTTGAAGGGATCGGCAGGTACCTTGGGGCAAATATTGGTGTAATTGGAGACTCCCACTACCGCGGAACGTGGTTTGGAGAGGGAGAGGCCAAGATATTCCTCGATGGAGATAAGGAACACCCATCGCTTGTTGGAACCGGCACAGAGGATTACATTGGCTCGGGCTGGGGCCAGGGTGAATACGCCTCGCGCTCTTATGGGTCTCTTGTTTCAGACCGTGACAGTGATATCTACGCTTTTTACCGTTACCATATTTCCGACCCGGTTTATTTTCATGAGGATTGTAAAGTCACTCTTCAGCAGATGGGGAGCGCAGATAAAAATCAGTTACTTAAAATCAAGGCAAAAGGGGGAGCTGTTATACCGGTCTGGCTGTTGGGAAAAGATGGAAAGAAAACTTTTCAAAGAGGGTTACTCGATGAAGCAAATCCTCCAAAGCTCGAAAACGCCGATTTCCCGGTTACCTCAACAAATTATTACCGAAGCGACGATGTTTCAGCTACTGCCTATTTTTATCTCAACCAACCAGAGAATAAACTTCCCGAATTGCCCTCGCTGAATATAAGGCTGAAGGATCTGGAGAGAAGGGTATTTAAGGTGATCCGGGTAAAGAAGTGAGGAAAGGCTTTTAGGCTTTAGACTATTAGGTAGAAATCTAAAAATAAAAAAATGAAGAAATTTCAACTGCTGACATTTATCTTTTTTGCATTCGTGACGATGGTTATTGCAAAGGATAATCCATCTGTTTTACCCTCAAAAGCACAGACAGAATGGGCCGATGCCGAAATCGGAGTGCTGATCCATTTCGACATGCCAACTTTTGAGCCCGAATATGATTTCAGAAAGGACTGGAATTACCATCCCGACCTCGCTATCTTTAATCCCAAAGAACTTGATACTGACCAGTGGATTAAGGCTGCTAAATCGGCAGGGGCAACTTATGCCGTTTTGGTAGCGAAGCACTGCAGCGGGTTTAGCCTTTGGCCGACAAAAGCCCACCCTTACAGCGTAAAAAATACTCCCTGGCGAAATGGGAAGGGGGATATTGTGAAAGATTTTATTGCTTCCTGTAGCAAATTCGGACTCAAACCTGGCATTTATGCAAGTACAACGGCAAACGGATACCTTCGGGTCGATAATCCGGGGAGGGTGGTTTCGGGAGATCACGTAGAACAGCAGAAATACAATGATATCGTAAAGATGCAGCTCACTGAGCTTTGGTCTGAATATGGAAAGTTATCAGAAGTATGGTTTGACGGAGGGGTATTGCCCCCCGAAAAAGGGGGATTTGATGTTCTTGCGATGCTGAAAAAATATCAACCCGAGGCAATAGCTTTTCAAGGTCCGTACGGCTATGAAAATAATATCCGGTGGGTCGGAAACGAAGAGGGTGTTGCTCCATATCCTTGCTGGGCAAGGGCAGACTCAACCACTTCCGCTTCTGGGGTAATCGAAATAAAGGGACTCAATGGTAATCCGCAGGGTATGTTCTGGTGCCCCGGAGAATCTGATTTTCCGTTGCGGTTAAATTCTTCGTTTCAGGGAGGATGGTTCTGGCATAAGGATCAGGACGATCAGTTACGCAGCCTCACTGAATTGACCGATAAATACTGCAAGAGTGTTGGCCGAAATACAAATATGCTTTTAGGAATCGTTGTGGATACCAGAGGGCTTGTTCCCGATGCAGATGTTAAAAGGCTGGAGGAGTTTGGGAACAGGGTCACTGAAAATTTCTCAAATCCAATTTGCTCAATATCAGGGAAAGGAGCTGTTCTGGAACTGAATCTCAAATCTTCACAATCCCTTTCAACCGTAGTGATCATGGAAGATATATCTCAAGGCGAACGAATCAGGGAATATGAACTATTCGGAAGATTGAACGGGGCATGGAATTTGATTTCAAAAGGAACCAGCGTTGGTCATAAACGGATAGAAAGGGTGAAAGGAATTTATGATGGAATTCGGCTTACAGTTCTAAAATCTGAAGGGATTCCGGTTATCCGTAAACTCAGTTGCTTTACTTCAGACAATATTAATAACAAACTATAATCCAAGTATATACCCATGAAAATAAAATTAATTCTTTCGGTTTTGACTATCTTTGGCCTACTCCTCTCCTGCAGTCCTAATGCAAAAAAAGAACAAAAGGTACCTCAATTCGAAAAAGGATCGTTCGGCTATGATCTTGAGTTCCTCAGGTCAAAAGATAGCGTGATTGTTCTTAAAAATGGAAATGCACAGGTGATTGTGTCTCCAAAATACCAGGGGAAGGTATTTACAAGTACAGCGATGGGCTTAACAGGGAACAGTTCCGGCTGGATCAATTACAAGGCATTAAGTTCCGGTACCCTTGCCCGGCATATCAATGCATACGGAGGTGAGGACCGGATGTGGCTCGGTCCCGAAGGTGGTCAGTTTTCAATTTTCTTTAAGCCGGGTGACAAAATGGTTTTTGATAATTGGCAAACACCTGCAGGTCTTGACAGTGAATCATGGGATCTGACTGCGCACGATTCGGTCACCGTTTCGATGAAAAAGGAGATGCAACTTCAAAATTTCTCAGGGACGAAGTTTAGTGTTGCCCTTAATCGGCAGGTAAAATTACTCTCGGATATCGAGCTCAACCAAAACCTCGGAATTACTCCGGATCCATCAGTAAAATGGGTCGGTTTTGAAACGAAAAACTGTCTGGCTAATGCCGGCAATGAAAAATGGACCCGCGAAAAGGGGACTGTTAGTATTTGGATGCTGGCAATGCTTACTCCATCAGAAACCGGGGTGGTCGCAATTCCCTACCAGCAGGGCGACGAAAAGGAATTGGGTAAAGTAGCCACAACAAACTATTTTGGGGAAATACCCGCCGACCGGATTAAAATTGCCAACGGCACACTCTACTTTAAGGTAGATGGCAAACACCGGAGTAAACTCGGGTTATCGGAAAAACGGGCAACCACCTTTGCCGGAAGTTACGATGCCAGTCATAAAATGCTGACTATTCTGCAGTTTAATAAGCCTGCACCCGGAGCTGAATATATTAATCAACTCTGGGAAATTCAGAGGGAACCTTTCAAAGGAGATGTGATCAATTCGTATAACGACGGTCCGCTTGCCGATGGGAGTCAGATGGGGCCATTCTATGAAATTGAAAGCTCCTCGCCTGCCGCATTTCTTGCTCCGGGCGAAAGCCTCACTCATACCCAGCGCATCTTCCATTTTGTTGGAGACGAATCCAAACTGACCCCGATCTCACAGAAAATATGGGGAATTTCGATTGAGGAAATCAATACGGTATTTAAGAAATAAGTCTATTCCCCTAAATTTAATCAACCATGCAAACCACGTAGTGGTTCAACATGAATAACCCCCGGTGAAGTTTGCGGAACCGGGGGTAGGCGAAAAACTAAGACTTTAGCCCCGAAGTAGGCAGAACAAGTATAGTAAAAACTCATTTTAAAAAATATAAGTAAACGCTGTTTAATTATATTGCACTGAACTAACTTATCTCTTAAGTACCATGTCCAGGAAACTACCCGATTTCAGTTTTAAACCACGACTTATTATTACAATTCTTATTCTTATTGCAGGAGTAAATCTGTTGGAATTAAATGCCCAATCTACGAATAAGAAGCAAAGCAATTCAGATGCAACTCTCATTAATTCAATAAATTCGAATTGGCTACCTGGAATAGGGGATCAAATCTCTTCTTTTTCACCTTTGGTGGATCAATTTCTCATTTCACTGAATGGCAAAATCAGGGTTCTCGATTGTGAATATGATGGTTCCAGACTGAAAAAAACAGCCTTAATCGAAAATGGCAAAATGAATCCTGCTGATCCAAATTGGAGCTGTGATCTTGGCTTATCCAAAGTTCCCGGTAATAAAGAGGCCATGGATTTAGCTTTTACATTCGTACTCAAAAAGGAGAATTTAAAATCATCGGGTATTGCAGTAGCATTTGACTTTGCAAGCTGGAGTTCCGAAAACTACATCCTCGCCCCGGCTTCGGTTTATAATGCGAATCGCTTCAGGATACTTCCGGTCCAATATCCCCCTTACATCTACAAACCAGAAGACAAGCCGTTGGATATGCCTGTAACAATAACCAATGTTTTACATCTTAATAAGGATGGAAGTCCCGGCAAAATTGAGATGCTCACCGGAAGTTGCTCAACACCACTGCTAAGCTTTTATAACCCTAAGGAAAAAAGAGGTTGGATCATGCTAACCACTCAAACCACCCAATTTGGAAATTCAGGGTTAATTATACAGGAGGATCTGTCAAGGAAAAGGGCAACCTTTGTTTTAAGTTCACCCGGGGTACGGGAGAACCGCTACGTAATGACCGGATTCACCAAAAGTACAGATCAGCCTGCAGACTTTAAAACCAACGATAAGGTCGAATTAAAAATGAGGGTTTACAATTTCCAGGCCAGCGATTTACAGGCATTCTATGAGAAAGTATTTACAATTCGCAAGGATTTATCAGGACCTACCGTTTATCGGAATGTAGCCCCTTTTAGTGCAATCAATGAGATCATACTTGACCATCATGATAAAACCAAATTTTATGAGGATGGCAAATACGCCTATATCTGCTCGGAGCCAAAGGGCGATCAGCCTTATTGGCATCTACAGGCCGGCTGGGGCGGCGTACCTGCATTTTCATATCCTCAGGTAATTCAGTCTACACCAGAACGGCTAAGACGAATCACCAGAAGTTTTGATGTTTTAAAGCTCATGCAGGGGAAGACTGGTCTGACTCATGGCATATTTATGAAAGGTGAATTCTTTGGGGACAACTTCAACGAGAAAGAGAAAAACTGCAATATTGCGATGGTTCGCCGCAATGGTGAGATGCTCTTCTTTGGGATCCAATCGCTCGAATTACTCAAAATCCAGGGGAAAGCTTCCGCAATTAACCCTGAATGGGTTGAGATGTTCAGAAAACAGGCCGACGGGATTGCGCAGATCTGGAAGGATTACGGGCAGTTCGGACAATTTATCAATGTCGAAACCGGGAAAATGGATGTAAACGGATCTACCGCCGGAGCTGTTTGCATCTCAGGTCTTGTGCTCGCTTCTGAATATTTCAATAATCCCGGATACCTTAAAATTGCTGAAGCAGCCGGCAGGTATTATTACACTCGGGATTTGGTTAAAGGATATGCAGGCGGAGGACCTGCAGAAATATTACAAGGTCAGGACAGTGAAGCAGCTTACGATATTACCGAGGCTTATACAACCCTTTTCGAGAAAACCGGAAACCAGGATTGGCTGAAATATGCCACGGATGCCGCAGCCCTGTTCTCTACATGGACAGTCTCTTATGATTATAAATTCCCCAATGGAAGTGTTATGCACCGAATTGATGCAAGGTCTACAGGAGCCGTTTGGGCAAGCATCCAAAATGCACATGGCGCTCCCGGAATGTATATCCTCTCGGGAAACTTCCTGCTCCGACTCTACCGTGCCACCGGGGACAAGAGATATATGGAGCTATTGAAAGACATTGCTCACAACGTGGTACAATACACTACAACAGAAAAAAATCCGGTAGTGCCGAAGGCTGTCCCCGGATCGGTATCAGAACGTGTCAATTTAAGCGATTGGGAAGGTGCTGAAAATATCGGAGGAAGCATTCCTGACGGAGACTCAAATATGGCCTGGGGGATTGTTACCTCACTTACAATCACCCAAAATCCGGGAATCTATCTGCGATTCGATACGGGGGAACTCTTTGTTTTTGATAATGTTAAAGCTACAATCATAAAACGTGACACAAAAAATATAACCCTTCGAATTACAAATCCCACCCCTTATGACGGTAAAATTTCCCTGTTTTCGGAGGATAGCCGGATGGCCGGAGTTGTCCTGAACAGGTATGCGTTTATGAAATGGCCCAAAGTTGTAGTCAAATCCGGAGAAACCAGATTAATTATTGTTACGTCAGATGGGCGAATCATTCAAAATCCTAAAATTTAAAACTTCAAAATATGAAAATCGTAGTAATCGGTGGCACAGGCCATATCGGAACCTTTTTAATCCCCCGTCTGGTATTAGCCGGGCATGAGGTAATCTGCGTGAGCCGGCAGGAACGCAAACCATACCTGGCACATCCCGCGTGGGATTCAGTAACGATGGTAGCAATTGATCGTGATAAAGCAGAATTAAAGAATATGTTTGGGACACAGATCCGCAACTTGTCCCCCGATGTTGTGATTGATCTGATCTGTTTCACCCCTGAGAGTGCTCAACATTTAGTAGAAGCGCTTCATGGACATGTACAACATTTTATCCATTGTGGAACCATTTGGGTTCATGGTCATAGCGAAATTGTGCCGACTGAAGAGACTCAGCTCCGAAAACCGATCTGCGATTATGGGACAAAAAAGGCGGCCATTGAATCGTACCTGCTAACCCTTGCACGTAAAACCGGTTTCCCCGCGACAGTGCTACATCCAGGTCATATCGTCGGTCCGGGCTGGGTTCCGGTAAATCCTATCGGGACAGTAAATCCGGAAACCTTTCAGCATTTAGCACATGGGGAAGAGGTCGTCCTGCCCAATCTTGGAATGGAAACACTTCACCATGTTCATGCCGATGATGTTGCAGCTGCCTTTTGCAATGCCCTGAATAACTGGAATAATGCGGTGGGTGAAAGTTTTCATATCGTTTCTTCTCAGGCACTTACCCTCAGAGGTTATGCTACTGCCGTTGCAAAGTGGTTTGGAAAGGAGGCTAATCTGAGTTTTTTACCCTGGGAAGCGTGGAAACTTACCGTCAGCGAATCGGAGGCAGAAGAGACCTGGGACCATATCGCCCACAGCCCGAACTGCAGCATTGAA
This sequence comes from uncultured Bacteroidia bacterium, assembly GCA_903918045.1. Taxonomy (GTDB): domain Bacteria; phylum Bacteroidota; class Bacteroidia; order Bacteroidales; family Prolixibacteraceae; genus JAAFHB01. The sequence goes on along the minus strand of CAIXCY010000187.1, from coordinate 44,938 downwards.
AAAGCGAGACGCTTATTGAATTTCAATCCAAGATATACCTCTTTACAGGCCATCGAGGAGTCGGTAAAGCATTTGGTACAATCTTAAAACACTTCATTTCCATATAATTAATCAACTCTTTTTATATGAAAAAGGTATTTATTCCACTGATCTGTTGGTTCCTTTTATCATTTACCAATTTGGCAAACGGAGCAACTTCCCGAATTGTAAACTTAAAATGTGAACATTCATCAAATCCCACAGGAATTGATACTCCCAATCCCCGTTTAAGCTGGAACATCGAATCGGGACAAAGAAACTGGAACCAGTCTGCATGCCAGATCCTGGTTGCTTCTGACAACTCAAAACTAAATCTCAATATTGGTGATATTTGGAATAGTGAGAAAATTGCCTCTTCTGAATGTTTATACATTAAATTCGGAGGAAAACCACTCTCTGCGCTTCACAAATACTTTTGGAAGGTGAAGGTTTGGGATCAAAACGGAGTTGAGTCAGATTGGAGCCAACCTGCTTACTGGACAATGGCAATGCTTAGTTCATCCGACTGGAAAGGGAAATGGATCACCTCAGATTTACAACTATCACCACTTCAAAAAGAACTGAAGGCACTTCCCGATTTTGGAATGGAACCTGAATCCGAGATGTGGACCTTAAGTGAAGCAATACGCAAAAAAACTGACACAATCACCTATGCTCCTGCTGTTTATCTGCGAAAAGAATTCAATATAACTCAACCTGTTAGGTATGCAGTCGCAAATATCTGCGGGTTAGGATTGAATGAATTATTTTTCAACGGGAATAAAGTCAGCAATGAACTCTTAAATCCCGCCTATACCGATTATCAGAAAAGGGTCTTTTATCAATCATACGATGTTACGGGATATTTGCAAAATGGAGACAATACAGTAGGCGTTATTCTTGGAAACGGGTGGTTTAACCTGGTGATACCCCATGTGCTAAGGTATTATGCTGCTGATTATATCGATACTCCCCGGTTACTGTTTCAGCTCGATATCTTTTATGCTGATGGCAGTCAAAAAACTGTCGTCTCAAACAACAGCTGGAAGTACACCACTGAAGGGCCAATTCGCTTCAATAACATCTTAAGCGGCGAAACCTGGGATGCAAACAGGGAGATCGATGGCTGGAATAAGAATGGATATCCCAGTATAAATTGGAAACAGGCATTGTATGCCGAGGCTCCTGCCGGTAAACCCGAATCACAATATCTAAAACCCGTCACGATTACCGATAGCGTAAAGGCTCTAAAAGTTAGATCCATAAAAAACGGCTATCTCTTTGACCTTGAAAAGGAGATTACCGGATGGTGCAGCGTCAAAGTCAAGGGAGAAAAGGGATCCAAAATTACTCTAAAACTTCCGGGCGCCGGTTCTCATACTTTAGGAAGGTACCAAACTTATGAATATATTCTCAAGGGGAATGGAATGGAGACATTTGGGGCAAAGTTCAGCTACAACGGTATTAAAACCGTAGAAATTTATGGCCTCAACTACAAACCAAAATTGGATGACATTACCGGAATATCTGTAAATACTAAATTCCCTGAAACTGGTAAATTTTCATGTTCTAATGATGCATTTAATGAGTTGAATAAAATCCTTGTTCATACCATGAAAAATTATGTCGTCCACATTCCCAATGATCCGGTTCGCGAAAAGGCAGGATGGACACAGGATGTGGAGACAGCATTTGATGCATACGCTTATGCATTTGATTGTCCTGAGATGTATATCAAGTGGCAGAGGGACTTTCTCGATATTATTCATGAAAATGGCTATGTTCCTCCGGTGGCTCCGGGAAGATTTGACGGACCAACCATTAACGGACCCTGGTGGGGTGGAATGATTGTTTACCTACCCTGGAAAATTTATACCCATTTTGGGGACCGGAAAATATTGGAGGAGAGTTATGAGGCAATGAAAAAATATACAGGTTACCTTAACTCCATAGACAGTAGCTACGTCGTGAAATGGGGTCTTGGCGACTGGCTTGAGCCGGGTAGCGTCAGACCCGTTATGACTCCGGTTCCATTCACCTCAACAATCGGATTTTACAATACGGCCCTTATTACTTCCAAAACCGCCGAAATTCTTGGATTTAAGGAGGATGCTGATCATTATTCAGCATTGGCAGAAAAAATAAAAGCCTCCTTCAATAACCATTTCTTCAATCCTATAACTGGTAAATATGCAAAATACAGTCAGGCCTCTCAATTGATGCCGCTTTATTTTAATCTGGCACCGGATAATAAACGACAACTTGTGCTGGATAACCTGGTGAAAAAAATTGAAGCCGATTCGAATCATGTGGGGACCGGCTTCGTAGGAACACCTCTGATTCTTACCGGCCTATCAGACCTTGGGAAGGGCGAACTGGCTTATAAAATGGCCAATCAGAGAACTTATCCAAGCTGGTACGATATGGTATTTAATCATGGCTCCAAAATATTCAAGGAGGACTGGAAAGGTGGACTCGTTCAAATGCCACCTCTGGGAGGAAGTCTGGGATATTGGTTTTACTATTCATTGGCTGGAATCCAACCTGACCCATCCGCCGCCGGATTTAAAAAAATCGTTATTCGTCCTGATTTTGTAGCCGACCTCTCATGGGTAAAAGGGGAATATAATTCTTTGTACGGAACGATTAGATCTGAATGGAAACGCATTCATGATTACCTTATTCTGAATATTGAAATACCAGCTAACACTTCGGCCACTATTTATCTGCCGACCGATTCTATTCCGGATATTACGGAAAATGGAAACACACTGATAAACAACAAAGATTTCAACTCAATTTTCCAGTCAAACGGTAAAACGGTTATTCAAACAGGTTCCGGTAATTACACCTTTAACATCAAACTAAACCATCAATAATGAGAAAAACACTTGCTCTAATCCTCCTTTGTTTATTTTTCGGCATAAACGTAAACGCACAAAACACCAATAGTAATTTGCTGTCGGACAGCGATTTTAAATACCTTGAAGGGCTCACTAAAGATGTGGTTGAACGTTCCCGCATCCAACCCAAACAAGTGATATCCAAAGAATTTGGCGGCAATAATAGTGGTGGAACTTTAATTAAGCCCGGAGGAAGCGATGCTTATCCAGCCTTTTGGATACGTGATTATGCCATGTCGATCGAGAGTGGATTTATCACCCTTCCGGAGCAAAAACATATGCTGCTGATGACTGCCTCAGGTCAGTGCGATCAGCCCTGGATAACGGATGGTGGCTGCATGATTCCGATGGGTTCAATACCTGACCATATGCGAATTGACGACAGCAAACCAATTTATTTTCCGGGCACTTACGACTATAAAGGACAAGGAAACAAAAAATGGGGTATGAGTCCTCCCTATTGTGATCAATTTTTCTTTATCGACATGGCCTATTTTTACACCAAAAATGGCGCATCAACCCGGATTTTAAACGAAAAAATAAGAGGGGTTGCTTTGATCGACCGGCTCGAATTGGCCTATAAAACCGCTCCAACCAAACAGGACGGCGTAATCGTTTATGCAACTGAGGATTTCAGAGGTGTCGACTTTGGATTTCGGGATGTCATAACGATTACCGGTGAGCTTTGTATGCCATCGATACTAAAGTATAAGGCTTCGCTCGAGCTGGCTGATCTTTTTACACTTCTTAAAAAGAAAGATAAAGCAGCGACTTATCGTATGAATGCCCGGCGACTTAAAGAGGAGATACCTCAACGTTTTTCGGATTCCCGCGGGATGTTACTAGCCTCAACCGGGAAAAGCAGGCAGGCAGATATCTGGAGCACCGTTATGGCTATTTACTATGGTATTCTCGATGGAGAGCAGGTGCTCAACGCATCACACACGATAACTGATGGGTATAAAAAAGGGCTGTTGGCGAAGTCAGGTAATATCCGGCATATCTTTATTGGTGAAGATTTCAGTGAAAAATCGGCCTGGGAAAAAAGCCTTGTCAGAAAAGGGGATTATCAAAATGGGGGCTATTGGGGAACCCCAACTGGATGGGTTTGCTTTACTATGGCAAAGACAGATCCTGAAGCTGCAAAACAGTTGGCCAAAGAATACATTGATAATTTGCGTGCTGGTGATTTTCGCAAAGGTGGTGAGTTTGGCGAACCCTGGGAATGTTATAATTTAGAGGCACCGCAAAATTCGATTTACATGACCACCGTTACCTCTCCCTATACCGTATTTAAATCCTTATCAAAATAAAGATCTTGTAATTTTCAATATATTTAAAGTCAAAATAATAAACTAAAACTAATGAACAACAAATTTAAGATTGGGATGATTTTGGTTCTGCTACTGGCCACCCTGGCAATGCAGAATAGCGCAACCGCGCAGCTAAAGGCTGAAACACCGGAACAAAAAAGTCAGCGGATGCAGTGGTGGACCGATGCCCGTTTCGGGATGTTTATCCACTGGGGTTTATACGCCCTTCCTGCACGCCATGAATGGGTGAAAAATAATGAACGAATGACCAATGAGCAGTATCAGAAGTACTTCGAAGAATTTAATCCTGATCTCTTTAATCCAAAGGAATGGGCCAGAATGGCCAAAGAGGCAGGGATGAAGTATGTGGTGTTGACGGCGAAACACCACGAAGGGTTCTGTCAGTTTGATTCAAAGTTTACCGATTACAAATCAACGAATACCCCCTTTGGCAGGGATGTTATCAAGGAATATGTCGAAGCACTAAGGGGAGAAGGACTAAAAGTTGGATTCTATTATTCACTGATAGACTGGCATCACCCCGATTATACGATTGATCAGATGCATCCGCAACGCCAGGAATCTGACTCTGCCTATGCACGACTGAATAAGGGACGTGATATGGCAAAATACCGCGAATACCTCAAAAACCAGGTTCGGGAATTGCTCACAAATTACGGTGAGATCAGCGTGATCTGGTTCGATTTCTCCTTCCCGGGTAAACATGGAAAGGATCATAAAGACTGGGGTTCAGAAGATCTTTTGAAAATGGTCCGTACCCTTCAGCCCGGAATAATTATTGACGACCGTCTTGACCTTAAAGATCAGGATGGCGGATGGGACTTTGAATCTCCTGAACAATACAAAGTAGAGAAATGGCCAACGCGTAACGGGAAGAAAATTGCATGGGAAACCTGCCAAACCTTTTCCGGATCGTGGGGATACTACCGCGACGAGAATACCTGGAAAAGCACACCTCAGTTACTTGAATTGCTGATCGAGTCGGTGAGCAAAGGGGGCAATCTATTGCTCAATGTCGGACCAACCGGCCGTGGCGTATTTGACTTCAGAGCGCAGGATCGTTTAAAGTCTATGGGAGAATGGATGAAATATAACAATCGTTCTATTTACAATTGCACCGAAGCGCCAGCTGAATTTGCGGCCCCAGCAAATACATTACTAACCTACAATCCAACTACTAAAAGATTGTATGTCCATTTGCTCAGCTATCCAATGGGTAATTTAGTCCTCAAGAATATGGGAGATAAGGTGAAATATATTCAGTTTCTGCATGATGCCTCAGAGATTAAATTCCATTCAGCTGGTGGAGAAGCGAAGAACAACCTCAATCTTGAGCTACCGGTTCAAAAACCACCGGTTGAAATTGTGGTGCTTGAGGTGATATTGAAATAGTTTTTTCGTTAACACCTGTTTGTGGATACAGCCATAATGGGATCATCCTGTAAAAGCCGGATGATCCCATTTGACCTTTAAATCCAGATTATTATAACTAAGACACTGAAAACCTTCCCTTAGTTGAAAAGATTATAAAACCATTAAATTCCATCAAATGCAAAGACCAAGATTAGCAATAGCAGTCCTGTTTTTCTCTTTGGTTTACAGCTGTTCCGATAATGCCAAAAAAACGGAACAACTGATAAAAGCTTATGATATCGATTTTAACTGGGGTGAGGGTGGTCCCAACGGATTTGCAAAACCGGGTCTTTGGGCTGATGCCAATCCTACTGCCCATGTCAACTGGTATGCCGACCTGGGCTGCAATGTGATACAGTCATTTGCCGTTTCCTGTAACGGATATGCCTGGTACAAAAACGGCATCGTTCCGGAACAACCCGGATTAAAGTATGATTTCCTTCCTGAGCAGGTGAAGCTTGCTCATCAGAAAAACATCAAAGTTTTTGGTTACTTCTGTGCAGGTTCAAATACCCGCTGGGGCCAGGAGCATCCTGACTTAAGTTATGGAATTCCTTCAAATCCGCATATTCCTTACACAACAACTTATCTTGATTTCCTCTGTGCCTCGATTGAAGATGCAATAAAAAAGACAGGAATCGATGGGGTTTTTATCGACTGGCTTTGGAATCCCGGAGCAACTATGGAACCCTACCCTCCACTCAAATGGCTTGCCTGCGAACAACAAATGTATAGTGAACTTATTAATCAGTCTTTCCCGGGAAAGGATAAGATTACCCAGGAAATTGAGCTTCAATTCAGACGCAAGGCGATTGACAGATGCTGGAAGCGGATCAGAAGTACGGTTAAAAAGACAAAACCTGACTGTATTATTTGGCTCACATCATGCCAGCTTACAAGCAAAGATATTGCCGGATCGGATATGCTCAAAGAGGTCGACTGGGTATTGAATGAAGCGGGTGATATTGCCACTACTTCAACCGTTCGTAATATGCTGGGACCTCACACCCGGCTTGTAACCTGCCTTGCTAACTGGAACGGACAGGACCCTGCCAAAGTTATCCCCGCAGCTATTAAAGAGAATGTTGGTCTATATGGGTTTACCAAACCTGTTTCAGCTTCCATCATGCCACCTGTTGATTACTATCTGTCAAAGCCGGTGGATAGCCTCAAAGGTGACGAGCGGAATATTGCGGTACTTGCCAGGGCATTTAAAAATTTACCCTTTGATTATGTGAAAAAATAAGGGTCATATATACCCTGAAATTTAATGGGAAATTAAATAAGTTCCAGAAATTTTGGTTTGGCACTTAACTTCAATTTCTGAGCAGTTGCCAGATCCTGTTTAATTTACTTCCTTTCTCAGCGCATAAGGTTTACAGTCTTTAAACTCATCGGTAAGCGGATTGAGAATCTGAAGATCATCCGACTCTTTTTTAGCAACCGTGATTGCGAATATCTTTATTTTAGCATTGTCTGGCAGAGTAATTGAGGTGGTGTTTGGTGGAAGCGTGACTTCATACTTGAAAATATAAGAATAGCTGTAAGGCTCATTATGAGTTGGGTAGCCAAAGTGCCAGTGCGAGGCAAACCAGGCGATATTATCTACTTTCAGGAATGGTTGTTTGATACTGCGAACCGTGAAGCCATCAATGTCGAATTGCCTGTCATAGTGCTGACCGATAAATCCCCTCCAGTTGGCTATTTTCAGATTCACCGGATTTCCACTGATTGTGAACACTCCAGGTGTTTCTTCCGTTGCAGAGGCAAGAATATAGATTTTATTAAAATCACCGGATGGCAGTTTCACCACTTGTCCGTTACAGGATACGACATTTTTTTGAAGATCATCCGTGCTTCCCATCTTAAAGTTTACCCCTTCACTGACGATTTCAGCGGGAATCTGTTCAGCAGGATAATTACAAACGTTTCCATGATCTGTCGGATCGTAGCTTGCGACCATATTACCATCAGTACGGTTGTTATCGAAACTGATCACATCCTGATCATAAGCCAGCTCAACAGGTGATTGACTGAATTTTGGGGAACTCTTTGGCGCCATTTTAAAGGCAAAGCTTCGGATTGTATAATGTGAAAGATCGAAATTAAGGGAATTGCCGGCCACTTTTGCCTCCCCTATCTTTTGCTCCTGACCATTTACTTCAAAAGCATCAATAATCTTTCCCGGAAATTTAACGTTAATATTCGATTGATCTTTCCCTGTAAGTTCATTTAAGCGAACAATATAATATCCATGATGCTCAGCTTTCTTAAGAGCCATTACTCCAACCCGGGGATTGTTGATGCTAAGCATCGAGATGGAAGCGCCTGAATTTCCTGCATGTTTTGGAGCTTCAAAGGCAAAGAGTGGTTTATTTAAAAATTCCGCCTGCCAGGGTGTTTCGCTCTGGGACCAGTCTCCGCTGTGGCTGTACAGTCCGTACTTCACCTGCTGAATTCCCCAATCCTGAGAGGATTGATAAAGCCAGGTCGGACAAAGCTGTGCCGATGGGGTAAATTGCAGGGTTAAACGAAGCGTGTTATTGTCCGGTTTATCTGAACCATACTTACAATCTTCGAGCACAGATACACCAAATAATCCCGACTTATCCGTAAGATCAAACCACATCTTAGAGGGAACTTCAAATTTCTTTTCGTGATTGGTATTCCGCTGAACGGCTCCCGCACTTAGGTTGTAGGTTGCATTTTCATTCGAAGCCACAAACGGAAACGCAGCTTTTAAGCTTACACCGGTGGACTGCCAGTCAATCAAATTGGTTACCTCAACGCGTTTGCCAGCCTTCCCGGCAGCAAGGCTTACCAGCTGTTTAATCGAAGAATTCTGACCCTTCCGTGTAACTTCAAATGCAATGCGGACTGGTCCGTTTTCGACCATTTTGATTGTGACATCCTGATTCATAAATGCAAAAGGTGGGTTCTTCCGGTCGTACCAGAACATATTCCAGGAGGGTTCTTTCTGTGGAATTTCGTGCTGAAATTCCAGGCGGGCAGGTTTTGAAAGTAGTTCGCGGTTTTGTTTTTTGTCAAAGATGCCTGAAAGATCTCCTTCATCATTTAAAGTGACCTTATAATATTCGTTTTCAAGTGTGTTGGGTTCAATGGAGAGTGTCGGAGTGGTAAGTCTTGAAGGAACAGCAGATTCCTGAATATCATAAACAGAAACTCCCATTGACGGAACATTTGCTACGAAGATCAGTTTAACCCTATTCTCTGTGCGTGAAATGATCTGGGAGGGAACTTCCTTTCCTTTAGCGTCAAAAACTTTAAGATGTGCTGGCACTGCATCGAATGGCAGCTCCACGGTACAGATATCCTCCCGTTCAGAGGCCACCGGATTGTAAACAGTAATGGCTCTTCCTTTGGTTTGGGTATTCAACTGAGAAGTGACCCCGCTCATTGAATTTTTTAAGACCTCGGCAAAACCATTCTGCGCAATAAACTCATCATTCCAGGCAAGTTTAAAGCCACTTGGAATGGCTGTCCCGGTAAGGACGTCGTGCATCTGACTTCCAAGGACCAGTTCCCACGATTTATTCAGTTTCTCAAAGGGATAGGGGGCATTGTTGAGATAGCTGTCCAGTGATGCCATCTGCTCAGATGCCTGTGCCAGAACTTCATTTTTTCGATTCATCCGTTTCATAAACGATTCGGAGGTCATCGATCCTGCGCTATGCTCAACAAGGAGCAGATCACCGGTATAGACAGGTAGTTTCTCACGGATTTCAGGGGTAATATCCTTGTACATCTGGTCCGATGAGGTCAGCACAACTTTAATTTTACTGTCAGGATTGTTTAAACTCCCTTTTGCATTTATAATATCCCGTTCGCGCATCCCTCCACCCATATCGCCACAGCCGTAATACCGGTAGTTAAAGGTTATTCCATATTTTTTAGTGTCGCTGGCGATGCGGTTATCCCAGTACTGGTCAATATCGAGACGAGGCATAAGGTCTCCATCGTAATCAGTGGCATCAAGGACCGACACCAGCCCTTTTCCGTCAGGACCGTTCCACACTCCAACGTTGAAGGGTAATGGAACAGCGGTCGCCAGATTCGGAATTGTAAGCTTTTGTGTAGAAAAACCAATCATTCCAGCATGATGGAGAACTGAAGGTAGATTTGCTACGAAGCCAAAGCAGTCTGGCAACATATAATCGAAACTCTCCTTATTAAACTCCTTGCGAAAATAATTATTCCCATAAAGCACGTGCCTAATTACAGACTCGGAGGAGGAGATGTTAACCTCGGCCTCTTCAACCGATGAACCAGCGACAAACCATCGCCCCTGAGCAATATAACCTTTCAGTCTTTTATATAATTCAGGATGGTACTCTTTCATTAGCTGATAACGACGGGAACCGGTAAAGTTGAAGACATAATCGGGATATTTGTCCAGAAGCCTGAAATTCTCTTCCATTGTATTTTTGAGGTATTCGCTAACGGTGGTTTTGTAATCCCATTCATATTCTGAATCCAGGTGGGTATATCCTACGGCATAAAGTACACGCTCTTTTGAGATATCATATTTTGCGCGTCTTTCAACTGGTTGCGAAAAGGAGAAAATCGGAAAGAGTACGATTAAAAGAAGTAAGCATATATTTTTCATGGGTGGAGATTTATCATTTTTACAACATTTATCTACTAATCCTGGATGGTTTTTCCCTATTCATTACATTAACCGTGTGTTCCAGAATATAATTTCGGAAAAATAAGCGGAATAAATTAACCATCTCCCCCAAATATTAACCACTCTTAATGGTTTTTTATCCATATTACTTAAAAACCGGATAATACATTTACTTTGTAATAATTTCCGGTTTAAATTCAGTCCATAAGAGATAACTAATCAGAATAAAAACATGAAACAGATCATCCCTCTGGTAACAATCTTTTTTCTTTCATTACCATTCGTTGCGAACTCGCAGGTTATAAAAACTGAAGAAATAACTGCAGCCAGGAAGATCCGGCGTGCAGAACTCAATGATCCGATCCGCCCGGAATGGCATCTTACAATCGCTGAAGGCAAAGCAATGCCTTTTGATCCGAATGGCGCAATCTTCAAAGATGGTATCTATCACCTCTGGTATATCTATCAGGACGAAGGTAAATGCAACTGGCAGCACCTATCCACGATCGATCTGTTTCATTGGCGTTGGTATGCCAATGACTTAAAGCCTAATCCCGGTGATCCGGAACATGACATCTTTAGTGGGAATGCCTTCCTGGCCAAAGACGGGAACGTTGTTTTAGCCTACCACGGACTGGGAACAGATGGGAATTGTGTTGCCTATTGCAGCGATGACGATCTGAATGAATGGATCAAGCCTAAATCAAATCCAATTGCAAAACCGGGTTGGGATCCACACATGTGGGTGGAGGGGAATACCTATTACCAGATCTCCGGAGGGACGCCTGGTGCAAAACATCCAAATCCGCCGGTGCTTTATGTTGGTGATTCCTATGACAAGCCAATGACAAAGGTCGGCGAGTTCATGACTCATAACATGCCCGACGTAAACGATTTTGAAGATATCTCATGTCCCGATTTTTTTAAACTTGGTGAAAAATGGGTTCTCTTATGTATCAGTCATTCGAGGGGCGCGCGTTATTACATCGGTACATGGAATGGGAAACAGTTTAATCCGGAATCTCATCATCGGATGAACTGGCCCGGAGGGACAATTTTTGCCCCCGAAACCCTGCTTGATGACAAGGGTAGACGGATCATGTGGGCCTGGGTACTGGATCGAAGATCTGGTGTTTCGAGCGGAACCATGTCGATGCCAAGAGTATTGACATTGTCTGAAGACAAGCTTTCACTGATTATTGAGCCTCCTAAAGAGGTCGAACGACTTCGGTACAATCAAACAGAAGAAAACCCATTTACTGTTTCAGCTGGTCAGTCCATTTTGCTGAGTAAGGTTTCAGGCAATATGCTCGAAATGGATATCACCATTGATCCGGGAGATGCAAAACGATTTGGAGTTAAGGTTTTCAGTTCAAAGGACGGAATTGAACAAACCCCGATAGTGATTGACAGAACCCGGAATATAATGCAGATTGATATGCAGAAGTCGGGTATCAACAGGCCAGTTTATGAAGAATTTGCGATGGCATTTGCATCCCCTGACCCAAAGCACAATCCGGTAATCTTAACGGAGGATGCCCCTTTCTCCCTAAAACCAGGCGAAAAAGTTCACCTTCGGGTATTTCTTGACAAGTCGATCCTCGAAGTTTTTGCCAATGGGCGGCAATGCCTGACCCAGGTAATCTACCCTTCACTTAAGGATGCCGCCAATGTTGAGCTCTTTACCGATGATGCACCCATCAAAGTCGAACGTCTAAAAGCCTGGAAATTGTTTCCGGCGATGCAGTGGTAAAACCGTTACAATTAAAAAGGGACAAATAACTCATATTCTTAAACTTTGAATTATGAAAAAAAACTTCTTATTAACCTTAATGTTTTTAGTTTGGTTCACTGCCAAATCTCAGGATAAACCAACACCTTCGCTCGTCAAGGATAAGCAGCCAATCCCCAAAGAGGTCATAAAAGCCACCCGTGAATTCAGGGAGCGGTTAATGTCCGATCCCTACCGTCCGGCATACCATTTTGTATTTCCTGAGGATAACGGAAGACCTGGCGATCCGAACGGAGCCTTCTTTGCAAACGGGCGATATCACCTTATGTATCTTTATAACCGCGAAGGTTCCGGTTTCTCATGGGGGCATGTTTCGAGTTCTGATTTATTGAACTGGCGTCATCACCCCGATGCGATCGTTCCCGGGAATGGTGATGAAGGGTGTTTCAGTGGTGGCGCCTTTGTCGATGACGATGGCTCGGCAACGCTCTCCTACTGGATGTTATGGGGCGATAAGGGAATTGGTCTTGCAAGGAGTACAGACACCAATTTTAATAAATGGGAAAAATCAGGTAGCAATCCTGTTATCAAATCAGCAGAATGGGGGATCACCGATTTAAAGGATGCATCGGGAAAAATTTTCCATGTTGGTTCGGCTGACCCTTCAAACATCTGGAAAAAAGATGGTCATTACTATATGGCAACCGGGAATCTGTTGGTTCTTAGAAAATATGGCTCCCGGGGAAAAGGATTGCCTGCGAATAATGAAAAGGAGATTCCGCTTCCGAGTGATTCACTGAATTATCAGGGAGACCGGCTCTATTTATTTTCTTCGGATGATCTAAAAAGTTGGAAATACCTGCACGAGCTGTACACCTCCGACCGTAAATGGACCAGTAAAAATGAAGACAATATGTGCCCAAGTTTTTTGCCCTTGCCTTCCAATCCGGAGGGTGGAAAATCCAGTGGTAAACACCTTTTACTCTTTATAAGTCATAATATGGGATGCCAGTATTATGTTGGCAGTTACAAAAATGAATATTTCTCTCCCGAAAATCATGGCCGAATGACCTGGAAGGATAATGCCTGGTTTGCCCCTGAAGCCTTGGTCGATGGCAAGGGGAGGCAAATTATGTGGAGCTGGATCTTCGACGACCGACCTGATTCTGTAATTAACTACAGGGGTTGGACCGGAACTTACGGGCTACCGCGAACGTTATGGACAGGAAGGGATGGAGTGCTTAAAATAAGACCCGTAAAAGAGCTGGAGAACCTTCGATTAAAGGAAAAAGTTGTGGCAGATATTAAAATTGGATCAGGTATTATCATGAAATTACAGGAACCAGGGAAAGAATTAATGGAACTGGAAGTTACTTTCCTCCCAAATAATGCGAAGCAATATGGCATAAAAGTTGGAGTTTCGGAGGATGGCCGTGAAGAAACCGCCATTTACTACGACGCATCGGAAAAAAAACTGAAATTCGACACCCGGAAATCGGGACTCTCCTTTGGACGTAAAATCATTGAGGAGGCTCCGCTGGAACTTAAAAGCGATGAGCCGCTGGTTTTGAGAATTTATATCGACAAATCAATCATCGAAGTCTTTGCCAACGACAGACAGGCAATCGGGCGAATGGTTTATCCTACATTAAATGGAAGGGGAATCAGTTTGTTTTCAGTTGGGGGAGACGCAATAATGAAATCTCTAATTTCTTGGGAATTAAGTCCATCTAATCCCTATTAATAAAGTCTGATGTAAATTGATTTTCTAAATACATCATTATGAGCACAAAACTACTAAACTTAACTGCATTACTGATTCTTTCCCTTACTTTTCTCTTCCAGACAATCCAGGCAGAAAATAAAGAGGGTAATCACCTAATTAAAATTTCCCTTCAAAAACGGATTTCCGGTGATTCAGTCAAAGGAACCTCAAGCATCGTTCGTGAGAATCAGGAATGGAACCCTCAGGAGACAGCTATTATAATCTGCGATATGTGGAATCAACATTGGTGCAAGGGAGCCACGCGAAGAGTTGCAGAAATGGCTCCCATTATGAATAAGGTGCTGGTCCTTGCCCGTCTTAAGGGGGTTCTAATCGTTCATGCACCCAGTGATTGCATTAACTATTACAAAAACCACCCAGCCAGAAAAACTGTTCAGAATTTAAAAAGCAAAAATGCGGAGAAGCTCGTCAGCGAAGATAAACTTCCGCCAGAGAAAGATGCAGTCTGGCCCATCGATCAGTCCGATGGAGGATGTGATTGTTTCCCCGCTTGTAAAGAGGGAAGAACCTGGACCCATGAGATTGATGACTTGAAGATCCTGGATTCAGATGCAATCAGCGATTCCGGAGTCGAAATTTCAGCCCTCTTTGATCAGAAAAAGATTAAGAACGTAATACTGATGGGTGTCCACACGAATATGTGCGTGATCGGTCGGTCGTTCGGATTACGCAATATGGTCCGTCTTGGAATGAATGTCGTTTTAATGCGCGATCTTACCGACACGATGTACAATTCCAGACAATGGCCCGAGGTATCACATTTTGCAGGAAACAGCCTGGTTGTGGAGTATATCGAAAGGTATGTCTGTCCTACGATGGTTTCCTCTGATTTTACGGGTGAAAGACAATTCAGGTTTAAACTGGATAAGCCTCCGCGAGTCACGTCCATTACTTCAGAACATTAGTAAAACTTAATTTCCAGACGAATACAACCGTACACGATCAGGTACGGTCATTCCAAAGTTCAAATTGCACCTTTAATTATTCACGATATGATTAAATCAGGTATTAAACTAACCATTCTGACTTTACTCTGTTTTACATTGAATCCGATAGACTGCCGATCGCAAGTTAAGGCTCCGTTATTGAATTTTACGTTACCCAAAAGTGACGACCATTATAAGTGTGTTAAGGATTATGTCGAAGATAAAATTGATACAGACTACAATCACGCTTCGGCAGCGGCCATTGAAGCTTTCAAGGATATTAAGTACGGGGTCCGGATTCACTGGGGGCTTTATTCTATCGAGGGAAAGGGGAAGGAATCCTGGCCATTTCTAACCCTTTCAGATAAGAAGAAGCAGGCATATCAGGATTTGTACAAGACCTGGAACCCTACAGGCTTTGATGCAGAGGAGTGGATGCGTCTTTTCAGTGAGAATGGGATAAAAATGTTTACTATCACCACGATGCACCATGAAGGTTTTTCGATGTTTGACACCAAAGCCCGGGTAAAAAGGAGAGTAAACTGGATTGCACCAGGCGGACCTAAGATTGAAGATTGTGATATGGCTTTCAGTATTATGGAGACACCCTTTCACCGCGATGTAATTAAAGAACTCTGTGATGCTGCCCACAAGTATGGGATTAAGATCGACCTGTACTTCTCTCATCCTAACTGGTTCAATGTTGATTTCCGACCCTATAATTATCATCCGGTGCAGATTCCCGACGTAAAGATTCATCCAAAACTGTATGGTGATGCACCGTCTCAGAGATATATTGTTGCCCCGGATCCAACTCCGAATGAGGAGGCCCGGATGATGGCAAATCACAGGCAGCAACTCACAGAATTACTTACGAACTACGGGAAAATTGATATGATCTGCCTCGACCAGTGGCTTGGAAGCAAAGTCTGGCCACAAATGCGCCAGGAGATGAAGGATTTTCGCAAAATCCAGCCCGAGGTGATGTTCCGTGCAAGAGGAATCGGAAACTATGGCGATTATTATACTCCAGAAGGATTCATTCCTGGTAACGATGAAAACACCGATATGCCATGGTTTGTAATTTACCCCTACGGCGAGTCATTTTCTTATTTAAAAACAGACCATTTTAAAGGCGTTGCGTGGATCATAAGCAGTCTCACCGACATTGTTGCAAAGGGTGGAAACTTCATGGTTGGCATCGGACCCGATGGAAGCGGACGGTTTGAACCAAGAGTAATTCAGGCACTTAAAGAGGCAGGTAAATGGCTTAAAGTAAATGGTGAAGCGATCTATTCAACCCGGCCCAGGGAGGGTGATCTTTGGAAGGAGGGGGAATCGATCCGTTTTACCCGCACCAAAGACAAGAAAACTGTTTATGCCATTGTTCGGGGATGGCCCGGTCAGAAGCTAAGGGTTAAATCGGTAGAACCGGTGCATGGCACAGAAATTTTCATGCTTGGTTATCCAAAGCCATTAAACTGGAATTATGATAAAATTACAGGGCTGGAGATTTCCCTTCCGGTGGAGTTGCAGGACATGGACAAACGGCCATGCAAATTTGCGTGGAGCTTTAAAATCGCATCCCTGAATTAATTTTGAAAATCTATTTTCTCTTTTTCTATCTTTGAAGCGAGCAGTGAAAAATAGTCTTCCTAAGCTAAAATGAAATTAGTGGGATAAAAGTAAATCCTTATTCCTGAGCACTGGATACAGCATAGCACAGGATCAGAAAGAAAATATTGAAAACCTAAAACAAGTGATCGATAAATAATTCTGAAAATTCAACAACTAAAAGCAATAATAACCCAAACTTATGAAAAACAAATCGAATAACAAGGTATTTGCCTGGTCCCTGATCGTTGCCCTTGGAGGCTTTCTCTTCGGTTTCGATACTGCAGTTATTTCCGGAGTGGAGAAACACATTCAGGAGTTGTTTCAACTCACACCTTTCTGGCATGGATTTACGATTTCATCAGCGCTGATTGGAACTGTTATTGGCGCTTTAGTATCAGGGCAACCTGCAGACAAATACGGAAGAAAACCTATCCTGTTTATAATCGCCGGATTATATGTGATTACTGCTATAGGCAGCGCAATGGCCGGCGATGTGAGCACATTTATAATTTTTCGGTTTCTGGGAGGAATCGGGGTGGGTGCCTCCTCTGTGGTTGCGCCAACCTATATCGCGGAGATTTCTCCTGCCAAAATCAGGGGAAGAATGACTGCAATGTTCCAGTTCAACGTCATATTTGGAATTCTTATCGCCTTTATTTCCAATTTTCTGTTGCGTGATTTCGGGACAGAGCCCTGGCGCTGGATGCTGGGAGTTGCCGGAATTCCAGCATTTCTCTATTTCGCCTTCCTTTTTGTAATTCCTGAGAGCCCCCGATTCCTGATTAAAATCGGACAGGTTGCAAAGGCGAAACAAATCCTCGAAAAGATTGAATTAATTTCAATTGACGATGAAATTGAAGAGATCAAACACAGCATGGAAAAATCATCAAACGGGGAAAAGCAGCTTTTCTCGCGCAGCTATATCAAACCAATATCAGTGGCAATTCTGGTTGCCATGTTTAACCAGTTTTCAGGAATCAATGCGATCCTCTATTATGCACCGCGCATCTTTGAACTAAGTGGGCTTTCGAATGCCGACTCCATGTTTCAGTCGATCATGATTGGGGTAACAAATGGAATATTTACAATTCTTGGTATGATCCTGATTGATCGGGTTGGGCGTAAGAAATTGCTGATCACCGGCTCACTTGGGATGTCAATCTGTTTGGGGCTTATTGCCAAAACCTTTTATACCCAGAATTTTTCAGGCTATGGATTGCTTTTCCTGTTACTAATCTATATAATGTTCTTCGCATTCTCCACAGGGGCAGTCATTTGGGTCTTAATTGCTGAAATATTTCCAAACACCGTCAGAGGTAAAGGACAATCACTCGGAAGTTTTACCCACTGGTTTTTTGCGGCCCTGATAACCTTCTTATTTCCTGTAGTTGTAAAATTGTCAGATTTCGGAGTTGGTCATGCCTTCCTCTTCTTTTCGGTTATGATGATCGTTCAGGCAGTGGTAGTGTGGAAATATTTCCCAGAAACAAAAGGGAGGACACTTGAAGAACTCGGAGAAAATCTATAATACCACCAATAGCTATGAAAAAATTAAAATCCATCCGGTTAATTCTCTTTGCCGCTTCCGCAATTTTTTTCGGGTGTTCGATGAAAAAACCGCCCACAGACAATGCCGGGCGACCGCTTATTGTAAAGATCGGAACCATTGACTGCGATCTGGTGGAGACTACCCCTGTGGTATTTAAAGATAAAGTGTACCGATTCGAGTATGTCAGGGCCGGCTATTGGAATAATCATACGGGTGATTCTTATTTCCGGTTTATCGACCATCAAACAGGAAAACCGACTGCCTCCTTCGCCAAAGGTTTCCACTTTGGAAGCGCTTTTGTGTTCGATAATACGGCCATCGTAACCGCCGTTGAAAAAGGGGATGGTGAACGTGTCTTTATCTTTGTTTCGCATGACCTTGAGAACTGGGAGCAATGGGTGGCTTTTGATCTTCCTGGATTTGGCATTTTTAATACTTCCCTGATTAAAGCCGATACCAACTTTGTTTTAATGTTTGAAGTTGGAAAGCCGTTACTGGAAGCCGGCGAGCGGTTTACCGCCAGATTTGCAACCTCACCGGACCTCAAAAAATGGGAGATATTATCCAGGGATCATAATTATGCGATGGACCGATATACGGCTCCCCACTGTTTACGGTTTTGTGATGGATACTTTTACGATTTTTACCTCGAAGCCTATCAAGGGTATCAGGCAAGGGTCGTCCGTTCAAAAGATTTAATTCACTGGGAACCCAGTCCTTTAAACCCGGTTTTAAAAGCCTCTGCAATAGACCGGCAACTGGCAACAAGAAATTTGCCCGACAGCCTTAAACAAAAAATTATTCTAGCTGAAAACTGCAACAATTCAGACATTGATTTCTGCGAATACAGGGGGGAGCTGATAATTAATTATTCCTGGGGAAATCAGCGGGGAAAGGAATTCCTCGGTGAGGCAGTTTATAAGGGGACCCAGGAACAATTCCTCAAAGGATGGTTTCCGCCAAAATGACCATTACAATTAACAAAAGATTATCACAGCATCACCCATATCCCCTTTATTGTACTGTTAATCTATTATATATACTACCTAAAGAAAGAGATTTATTAAAATCATAAACTAAAAAACAGCAATATAAATGGAAAAAATAAAATCATCATTGACAAAATTGCTCTCCATTGCAGCAATTACCGGGAACATCCTGTTTATATTATGGGTAACAGTCAATGGACTTAAGGAACATTTCCGGGGTACCCTTTATGAAAAACTCTCTTACATCGGATTAATGGGACTATTAATAGTGAATACATTTCTTATCTTTCATTTCAGGAAAAAGAGACATGAATAAATCATTTTCCGGATTGGAAATCACCCGCATAAGCTTAATGCTGGGGTTACTGATTTTTCAGTTTGGGATTACATCTAATGCACAATGGGATTTCAGAACCAACTATTTTAAGATCCATATTGACGATAAAGGTTTTATTACGAGCATGAAAAATAGTACTGTAACGCCAAATCGCGAATTCGCTGCAGACAAACCCTCGCCCCTCCTATCACTTTACAATTTTAAAAACTGCAATTATTGTTATCCTCAAAAAGCCACCTATTCCAAATCCAAAAGGCAATTGATGTTGAGTTACAACAACGGTTCTGTGGCAACTGTTAAATTTGAGACGCTGGCCAAATACTTCCGTTTAACCTTGGAATCTCTCACCAATCGCGATGAGATAACCGATATTCAATGGGGTTCTTATTACACAAACATTACAAACCTTTTTGGCGAAGTGATCGGCGTGGCGCGCGATACGACTGAAGCCGTGAATTATGCGATCGGTGTTTTGGCGTTAAACGATATCACTACCGGTGGAACCTCGACCACTGTGGGTGATGCAGCGCCTTTTCAATATATCATCCACACACCTGATAAGAAAAGGTATCCCTTGCCGGATAGTCTGCACGAAGCTCAGCAGTTTTCAATTGGCGGCGACGGCATAAGTGATGTCGCTTTTTATTCGCATCCGGAACCTTATTTCAGGATTTTATATGGAAACTCTGCCTTTGTGGATAATAAAGGGCAAATTTTCATTACCTACCATGCTGTTGACCGAAGTGCAAAAAGAGATATTTCATTTTCCCTTATTCCCTTTATGCCAACAAATACTCCAAATCATCTGGAAGTTCAACCATTACCGGGGGTTGATTATATGGGGTCATCCATCGCCCTTTGGGGAAGTCCCGACAGCTCAGCTTTGCTGAATGTCATTCAAACCATCGTCATCGCAGAAAACTTACCCTATCCTAAAGTTAACGGGAAATGGATTAAAGATCCTGCGAGATATCTTCCCGATGCACTGGTTACGGATGGTGAAAAATATGACAGTATTGTATCCTACGTTGCTCAAATGGGATTCAAGGCAATCGAGACAGGGGTTTATCCGTTTCTAAAGGTTGATCGTTCCAACGAAGGATATATCGATGGAAAAAACTTCGAAACCAAACCTTTCCATTTTACTACAGGTGATAAATCACATAAAGAGTTCTCTGACCTTTCAAATCCTCGCGGAGTCTTAATTGGAAGACACAATATTACGACAGCCCTTGCACCCGGGACAAAAGATGCAAGCCCCCTCCCCGGAAGCAGTGTATGTTGCCAGCAAAAACGGATACTTGTTAACGGAATTACTGCAGCCGATACGGTTATCCTTGCAGATAATCCCGCCTATCTTGACGAAATATCGGGATGGGAAGGTCATGCCAAAAGTCTCAATATCATCAAAATAGGGAATGAACTCATCCACTATTCAGGAATTTCGAAAACTGCTCCCTACAACCTACTGAATATCAAAAGAGGATATTGGGGAACCTCACCCTCTGTACATGCTGCCGGAGATACCATCTGCAAAGTAATGGTGACCCTTGAATACGGTTACGACGGGCTGATTCCGGACATGTTTTTACAGGATAGGATTGCTGAATATTATGCAGATTTAAGCGCCATAAACGGACTCTATTTCCATGATTTCGACGGCGAAGAATTTTTGTTCGATACCGGTCATGGCTATTATGGGGTGAAGCGCTTCTTCAGAAAAATGTTCGAAAGAGCCGATAAACTTAAAATTCCCTCCCTGCGTTTCACCGGAGCCACCCTTTCGGAAGGTTCATGGCACTATCAAAGTGTCTGGAATGTTGGCGGTGGGAAAAATATGTATGATACTGAAACCCGACAGTGGGGAAGCACAACCAGCGAAGGAAAGGATATCCGTGATGCAGCCCTCTCCAACTATTTTCCGGCAACCCTGGGAAGCAATTTTGCAATTGATTCAACCTCAACAATTGATCTCTATGAACATGTTCAGGCCGTTTCTGTGGGCGCAGGTGCCACCTATTTTATCCCTTTAAGCCAAAAATCGGTTGAGCGCTGTCAAAATAAATTTGATATATTCAAAACCCTGCGAACCTGGGAAAATGCCCGTGCAGCAAACGCCTTTCCAAGGACAATAAAAAAACATCTGGCCAATCCGAAAAACAATTGGAAATTGGTTGAAATAAACAGAGATACATGGAGATTATATCAAAGAGTGAATGGAGAAAACAGGAATCCAGTAATCCTAAAACGGGCTAAAACATATTAATATTGAATAAATACTAACCTGCCGTAAAATGAAAAAAAAAAATCTTATATTCCTGATATTTTTAGCTTCAACGATTTTATCCATAGTGGCTCAGCCTTGGCATAGCACTCTTGACATTCATAATTCACAAGAGGTATTCAGTGCACCATCAGATGCCAAAAGTAGTTTCTCCGTTCAATTCACAATCGACCTGAAGCAGTTCTTAGGTGAGAAGACGATTCTTGATATTCCAAATATTCTGACCGTCCAACTTCGCCAGCACGATCCCAATGACCGGCAACGCCAGAATTATCCCTCTTATAAAATGGCCGACGGGTCAGTGCCTGTTCTTGAATCGACTATTACCCTCCATTGCTCTGAACATCCCGACTGGAAGAAGATGACCATCGGAATTCCACTGGCTATCCTTAATAAGCCATTGGGAAAACATGAACTCCTGCTCAACTTTACCGGGGCAAGGTGGACCATGTATGTTGATGAAAAATTACTCGATAATGACTTTCCGTTTGGTTATCCAAACTGGGAAGCGAGCAATACCTGGAAATGGGATCCTGAATATGTAAAAAAAGCTATGATTTCTTTTCCTGCCATTCGATTGGAAAAACAGACAACAAATAAGACAATATCTTCTCCCATTCAATACTGGACCCCTGCAGGTCATAACAGCTGGGTTGGTGATGTGGCAACGTTATTCTACAAAGGGCGATATCACCTGTTTTATCTGTATGATCGGCGCCATCATGGAAGTAAGTTTGGTTGCGGCGGGCATTATTTTGAACACCTTTCAACAACAGACTTCAAAACATGGACCGAACACGAGGCAGCTACACCTCTCGAGGAACAGTGGGAAACCATCGGCACAGGAGTCCCTTTTGTATCTCAGGATAAACTTTGCATCAGCTATGGCTTGCACACTACACGCATGTATCCTGAGGAAAAGACAACACTTCCGGCACAATGGGAATACCTGATGAAGTATGGGCATACCGGAGAATTCAATCAGAACGCCACATCCGGTTTCCCTGCAGGCTCCACCTACTCAGTAAGCACAGATGGAGTAGCTGATTTCAAAAAGTCGAACATCATCTTCCATCCTTGCGAAAACCCGAGCGTCTATACCGACCCCGAAGGAAAACTTCGAATGATGGCAAATTACCATTCCAACGGTATCTGGGAATCAGATTCGATTGAAGGCGGCTGGCATTGTATCAGTCCCGGTTTTCCTCCGGGAGGTGATTGCACCTTCTTCTTCCGTTGGGGCAGGTTCGATTACATTATCGGCGGCTTTACAGGTCTCTGGTCGAAACCCGTGGATGCGCCGGCCACTGCCTATGAAGATGTTGTCAGCAAAGGGCTCGACTTCTACGACGGATCGTCTGTCCCCTCCATTACCGGGATTCAGGATGGTCGTTTCCTGATGGCCGGATGGATTCCAATCCACGGTGGCTGGGGCGGCAATCTGATTATCCGCGAGCTCGTTCAATATCCCGATGGAAGAATAGGGTCAAAGTGGATGAAGGAAATATTGCCCGAAGCTGAGAAATCAAACCTGCTTGCCCAAAAAATTGTCCAAACGAAAATATTGGCGACCCCCGCCAAATCATTTATGCTCACCCTGGAGGTTCACCCCTCAGCGGTGAAGAAAGGGAGATTCGCCATTACATTCCTGCCCGAAAATGGAGATCAGACCTCCTGTGAACTGCAGATTCATCTGAATAATATACGGGCTCAATTTGCACCGGGCACATTGAATGATTTCTCCGGTACAATGAAGTCTTTGCGTGAAGGAGGATCACCACACCAGGTAGGAAATTATGCGATTGAAAATCTCATCGGAGTTGATAAACCCTTTACTTTTCGTGTTATTGTGAAGGGGGATGACAAGTTAGGAGGATCGCTGATAGATGCTGAAATCGCGGGTCAACGAACCATGATTTCATATCGTCCCGGGTTAACAGTAAAGAAATTGGCTTTCAATTCAGAGGGGGTGGAAATCCGGAATGTTCAAGTCGCTACTCTCAAATAACACGCAAGAAACAAATGTCAGATTATGAATAAACTAATCTTATTCAGTATTGCCCTAGCTGTTATAACCTGTTTATCCTTTGGACAGGAGATCCCCTACACCACCGGGCAATGGAATCCTGAAGGGCTCGGCAATCACCGTGCTGTTATCAATGTTAAAAAAATGGCCGCTGCAGTTAGTGTGATCATCCCCTGGCGAAGGTTGGACCAAGCCGATGACAAAGACCTAATATTAATTGATGCGCTAACCAATCAACCCGTTAAGAATATTTATGCAATCCAGCTGAATCAGGAATTCGGGGAGGTTGTTTTTGAACCGGTCTCTGGTGAAGGAAATTATTATTTATACTATATGCCGGGTCGGAATGGGGGAAATTGGTGGTTTCCGGATGCCCGGTATGAGAAACCGAAAAATACATTCAATCCTCTCTGGAAGAATAATACAATCAACCATATAGAATCAGACAACGCAAAGGTCATCCGTTTTGAAAGTGTCAGCGAATTTCACAACTTTTATCCGATGGAGGTCCCGGTGACTAAACGCGAATTGACAGAAATTCTGAATGCTAACCAAGACAAAGATTTTCTCCTGTTTCCTGAAATCAGGAATTTCCCGGTCAGAATGACAGAGACAATCCCTTATCGTTGGTATAAAAAAGGGTTAAACTACCTATTCGAAGGGAGTGCCAAAAAAGATGAAATTTACACATGGCAGATCGGTGTCTATGCCCCGTTTAAAGAACTGAAAGAATTAAAATTAAACTTCTCTGACTTGAAAACTGAGGCAGGCATTGTACTTCCGGCCAAATCTTTAAGAGTCCTCAATATGGGAGGACACGATCATCTGGGGAAGGCATTTGTAAAGAATATTTCAGTCCCGAAAGGTGAAGTTCGCTCCATGTGGATCATAACCGACGTCAGTAAGGACCAGCAAGCAGGAACTTATAAGGGGAAAGTTTCGGTATCGGCAACCGGGACAAACGAATACACAATAGACGTAATTATTCACATAACAAATGAGGTTGCCGAAAATCGCGGATATAATATTCCGATTAATATGTCGCGTCTGAATTGGCTCGATTCATCGATCGGAATTGACGATGAGGTTTTTGCCCCATATACACCGGTTACGGTAAATAAAAGTACAATTTCGATCCTGGGACGGAAATTAACCTTTAACCGGTTCGGATTTCCGTCAAAGATTACAAGCTCGTTCACTTCAAGCAACCACGCTGTCGGCGGTCCGGATAAAGATATTATTACCGGTGATGTACATCTCGACGTTATTGAAAAGGGGAAAGTTATTGAATGGTCTTCATCTAAACCAAAGTTGACATTAAAAACGTCAGGTGCAGTGGCATGGCAAAATATGCTGAACGATGGAAATATTATGGTAAGCCTCAATGCCAAAATAGAATGTGATGGTTATGTCAATTATGAGACAACGATAACTGCCAAAAACGATGTGTTTCTGGAAGATGTCAGGCTGGTGATCCCTTATGAGAAATCTTCAGCAATCTACCTGATGGGAATGGGTGTTAAAGGCGGATTTTCCCCCGACAGCGTTGCATGGAAATGGGAGCAGGAGCGGGCTAATAATATGGTCTGGATTGGGGATGTAAACGCGGGTATGCAGCTTAAACTAAAACATAAAACCCCCGACTGGAAATTGTATTCGTTTGAAAAAACAGGCGTCTATAAAGATTGGAGCAACGACGGGAAGGGGGGATGCACCATTCTGAAATCGGAGAAAAATCTCCTGTTGACAGCATATACAGGAAGTAAAACCTTGAAAAAAGGGGAGGAAATGGTACTGAACTTTGGATTGGCCATTACCCCCTTTAAGCCGCTGGATGATAACCATTGGAAAGAACGCTATTTCCATGCTGAAGGGAAAGCAGATCCCGCAAAGATTGGCAAGGCAACAGTGGTGAATATTCACCAGGGAAATTCGCAAAATCCATATATCAATTATCCGTTCCTGACCACTGATGCCCTCACGAAGGTTACAAATGAAGGGAGAAAAATTGGTGTAAGAACCAAATTGTATTACACAGTCAGGGAACTTTCAACCTATGCTTCCGAGCTTTGGGCGATGCGCCAACTGGATGACGAAATATATACCCGCAGCAGCGCCATTATGCTGGCCGATACCCAACGGGATAAAACCGACAAAAGTATCTATGGGATGACCGGTCATACCTGGCTCTACGAACACTTACGAAAAGATTACGATCCGGCATGGCATGCCATTTTACCCGATGGAATGGGCTGGGATATGTCTATCCGGACTCAGGGATTATCCCGTTGGCATAATTACTACCTTGAAGGGTTAAACTGGCTCGTAAAAAATATCGGCATTCGTGGAATCTACCTCGATGGTGTAGGTTACGACAGGGAAATCATGAAACGGGTTCGCAAAACCATGGATCGTTCTGCCGATAGCTGTCTGATCGATTTCCATTCTGGGAATAATTATGACGCAGCCTATGGATTGAACAGTCCTGCCAATCAGTATCTGGAGCTTTTCCCCTTTGTCAACAGCTTATGGATCGGCGAAGGGTATAACTATAACGAGTCCCCAGATTACTGGCTGATCGAAATCTCGGGAATTCCCTTCGGATTGTATAGCGAAATGCTGCAGGGTTGTGGGAATACTTATCGCGGTATGGTTTACGGAATGACCTCACGTCTGGGTTGGGTTGGGTGTAACCCCGAAAATATCTGGAAATTATGGGACTCTTTTGGCATCTCAGGTACAGAATATTTCGGGTACTGGGACGATAAAAACCCAGTTAAAACAAACAAAAAGGATATTTTAGCCAGTCTCTTTCTCGGGAAGGGTAAAGTATTGATTTCCATAGGCAACTGGACAAAAAGCGAACAGACAATTTCATTAACCATTGATTGGAAAAACATTGGTATCGATCCGGAAACTGCAAAAATCGAAATACCTAATATTGATGGCCTTCAGGCCAGTGGGCAGGCAGACATAAGGAGTTTAACAATTCCGGCATCGCAGGGTTTAATCATAATTATCTCCAAGTAGGTTTCTGGTCATTTCAATACACCCAAACCTCATCGAGAAAAAACCATGCCGGGTATCCTACGCCATAATGCCAGGAAGGGCAGACTCCAAGGGTTTCGATATGCACTTTAATGTAACGTGCTTTTATTTTCTCCTTTGAAGTGACCCCGACGGTTACATATTTGACTTCGACTGAAAGATCCTCTTGGATCTCCTGTTTTCCCATCGCGTTAAAATTCACATTATCCAAAGATGTTGAACATATTATGCTTTTGGGCAAAAGAATCCATGCGCTTAATTTGTGGAGAAAATCGGCCTGAACAGTCTCAACTTCTTTGACTTCACCCAAATCAATAATAACTTCACCGTCCTTTCCGCTCCAGCCGATCCAGCTTTCATTAAAGGTAGCACCGCCCAAAAGGCCGTCTGTGAGCGCGTTATCGGCAATTTTATCATAGGGTTTGTCAGGAGGGAGCGGATAGCTGACTTGTGCCCTGTGAGCAAGGCTTTTGTGGGATGCAGGTAGGTTCCGCTCCAGATAGAGCGTACAATACTCCTCAATTGTATTGTTCCGCTCATTCAGCGAGGTTACTTCCAGTAATTTAGCCCTGTTTCTAAAAAGGGCCAGCTCCGCTTTGATCCGGTTTATATCATCAATCCCGTTAGAGCGGGTAATCTCCAATTCAGCATACTGGATCGATAACCGTTGCTGCCAAACCCGTTTTAAGAAGGTACTATCTGCGATAACCGCATTTTCTGCATTATCGAAAAGCTCACGATAACATCGCATCAATGGACTGTTCAGCATCCCATTCTTATGAGTAATCGGTGTATCGTAGATCCACAACGGAATATTGCTTCCCAACAGGGCGCCTTGTTGCAACTTCATATACTGGTAAATAAAGGGTGCCGCACTTCCGTAATAGCCATTCAGAAAAGATTGGATTATTGAATCAACATTGTAATTAATATTCCACAGCAATTTAGCCACGACATAACTTCGGAGTTCAGAGAAATCGCCCCCTTTGCTTCCTCCGATTTGTGAGAAATGTTTGGTGGCATGGTTCTTTTTGAACAGTTGCATGTTCGCCTGCAGAATATGAAAATTGGGGAACGGACAGATGTAATTGTCGAAGTTGATCCCGTAATCCCAGACAAAAATATTTCTGGATATTTTTGCCCAACCCTCCATGTTCTTCATAAATGTTTTCCCGGAGCGATTTTCGGTCAGGCCCACTTCCCGATAACAGTCAATATCACAAAGCATTATATTTACATTTGGGAGCGGTTTAACATGTTTAGGGGGAGCTACCGAAAAGAGGTAAGCCAGGGTGGAGAATTCTTTGTCGGGGAATCGGGCAGCCAGCTTATTCAGAAACCGGATAATACTTCCTGAAGGACTCCCCTCCTCCTCATCAATCGCTTTGCATTTTTCACACGAACAATTGGTATTGTTTCCGTCATTTTGGCTTACAGAGATCATTTTCCGGTCGGGGTGCGCCTTGAAAATGGAATCAATCTTTTGAGAAACAATCTCAAACACCTCCGGATTGCTCAGACACCACTGGCTTGCTGCTCCCGGACGACGCTGACCATTAATGAACGAATAGTATTCAGGATGGGTATGGCCATATTTGGCCGCTGGCAAAATACGGTCAAAAGTATGCACCCAATAATTGCCGGCAAAAATCTCTGATGGCTCTTTAAGGCGGTGCCAAATCTTATAAAGCGAGTCGTTTGCCAGGCCGTAGGCTTGCGTTTGGCGGAACTCAAAGGTTGGGTTTTCCGTGCGATTGAGCCGTGATGGAAGAAAGAGCTCTTTTTGTTGGGGAAAAGTGTATGAATTGGCGGCATAATACCGGACACCCCAGTACTCCTCCAACAGCGTAACCACACCGTAAACACTTCCCAATCCTTTGGCACCTGTAATATGGAAAGTCGAATGATCACTCGTAAACCGGAAACCATCTTCGTGAATTGCCTGGTTATCTTGCTCCGGTTTGGTTTCAATATAAAGATCACCTGCCCTCGATTTAAGATAGGGCGAAACAACAGGCAGAAAGGTTCCCGTTATTTTTTTAATAAAGTTATTCAAAAGATTGGCCGCTTTCAAATCGGTTGAAGAGTGTTGATCCACAACAATCCGGCCCGTTGCCTTTCCGTTTTTCACGATTGGTATTTGACCTAAGACCACCGTTGTCAGGCAGAGGTTTAGGACAAGGATAAGGAATCTCCTCATAATCAGGTTAAATTAATAGAGAATCAAAATTAGCCGTTTTTTTCTGAACCGGAGCAAAATATTGTGATATTATAACCCATTTAATCAGCTCCTAAAAAATAATTGAATAGTGGGGATAGTTTTATATTTTTACAAAATCCAGCTTAACGGATTATGACGGATTTATAATGCTCTGATTTTCCTGTTATTAAACAGCTTACTATTTAGTTGAATCCTTTAAAAATTGAAAATGAGAAATTTTCAGAAAAAGCCAATCTCCCTTCTCTTATTGTTCATGCTGGCTTTCACCTGTTCGGCCATCCAATTAAAGACGAAGAATCTGATTGTCTCAATTTCAGACAATGGCGAGATCACCTCAATTGTCCGTTCTGACGGGAAAAAGATCGCCCAGTTTCACTTATCCACCGATTTATCGGGATGTAAAGTCTTAGGCATCGTTCATTCCCGGAAGAGTGAGGATGGCTCTTTTATTGTCGAAAAGAGACTGGTTAATGATTCATTACGGGCTTCATGCATGGTTACCGAACATTTTATCCCAACCACAAACAGTATACGGTGTGAATTGACAATTGAAGGGGAGGGGGAACCCTGGGGAACGCGCATTGATACCAAATTGACCTATCCGATTAGGCCGGATGAAACCAGAATTTGGACAACCTGGGGCGCCCCACAGTTTGATTCTTTAAAAGTGCCTGTTTGCCTGAAGCGTAATTTAATTAAAGTTGAGCCACCTGCCAGTGATAAAGCACATTACTGGATTGATCCCTTAATCCCGGTACCTTTTACCGATGCTACCTATTATTATGGCGCCCCCTCTTTTCAGTATGATAACATGGCTGTCGGCTTTATTCCAAACCTGGAAAACCTGATTTGCATACCGTTGGCTTCAATATTTGAGGAAAAGGAAGATGCAGGTCTGACTATTGCGCTTTCGCCTGAAGATAATATCATTAACCTGACGATGAAAACCACTGCTGATGGATCAATTACATTCAGCAGGTTGCATAATCGCATCTCCAATAAAAATACAGTTCGATTTTCCTTCGATCTGATTGCCCACCAAAACGACTGGCGATGCGGCATTGCCTGGATGAAAAGCAGATATCCCGAATATTTTATCCCCGAAAACAAACTTGTAAATCAGATGGGAGGTACTTCGGCCTATTCTTCCTATTCGATGGAGTCGATGAATTTTGATGTAGAAAAAATGAAAAAAATGGCCTTTACGGTCAATTGGCAGGCAAGTTTTGATTTTCCCTATATGGGCATGTATCTTCCTCCTGTTCAGCGCTATGAAAAATGGAAACGGTTTGGAGGAGATTTGATTACTATTGCAGGAATGGATGATTTTGCGAGGAAATACAGGGAAAAAGGATTTTATGTCTTAAACTATTTCAATGTCACAGAATTTGGTTCCAACGTCAAATACCCTCCGTTTTCAACGATAGTCCAAAAACCGGATTCTGAATTATGGAGGGACTGTAATGATATCCTTTATGCCAAATTTGAGAAAGCGATTCTTCCTATGCCTGAAAATTGTCTTAAAGATCCGAAGCTTAAAAATGCCATAATTCCCGTACCTTACTATACCTGGGAAAATGGGATAGCTATGGACTGTGGGGATAGTGTTTACAGCAATTTTTTAGTAGAACAGGCACACCGGCATGTAGCTGAAATCCCCAATTCTTTTGGTATTTGTATCGATCGTTTCGACTGGTTCAGGATGTTCAATGAACGGGCAGATGACGGGATATCCTGGTTTGAAGGAAAGCCTGTACGGTCATTGGTCTCCTCATGGAAAAAACTTTCTCCCAAACTCTCGGCAATCATGCACGGCGCAAATAAAGTGATTTTTGCAAATAATCATTATAAACGAATAGACCTGCTCAGAGACGTTGACGGATTATTTGATGAATTTACATATTGCGGCAACGCCTTGAACCTTACCGCTTTTATGTGTATTGGCAAGACCGCTTTGGGTTGGACCGATAATGCGGAGACAGTAAGGCATGAAGGGGGCGACAGTTTCTTTCAGAAATATCTGTATATGGGAGTATTTCCAATGTGCCCGTTCCCCAATAACGACCACTCCATCTCCCAATCTCAGGATGTAGATCAATTCTACCTCGATTATGGTCCGCTTATGAATCTGATGCAAGGACGTGAATGGGTTTTAAAACCCCATGTTATCAAGGCTTCAGATGATCTTGCACGGGTAAATTTATTTAAGGTTAAAGGCGGATATTCGATCCCTGTTGTTTATGGAAGAAAAGATAATATTGAGGTGGTTCTAAATGATGTGGATGGTTTGAACGATGGGTTTAAGTGTCTTGCCTGGCATCCCGGGTCTCAGTTACCGGTAGCCATTAAGTACAGAAAAACGGGAAAGACCTTCATCCTGAATGTTCCCCTGAAAAGAGGTTGTGCGATGCTGGATTTAAAAAACCAAGAATAAGAATTATAATTAAATAAGGTATGAAATTTAAAGAAATTATTTTACTGTTCGGATTGATTTTCTCAGCGGCTGTTCAGGGTTCTGCCCAGTCTAAAATAGATCCCAAAGAGATCAGCAATAAGATGCAATGGTTTGCAGACGCGAAACTCGGTATTTTTATCCATGCAGGAATTTATTCGGTTAACGGCATCGATGAATCGTGGAGTTTTCACAACAAAAAAATCAGCCATGCCGATTATATGAAGCAACTCAAGGGGTTCACCCTTAAAAATTACAATCCCGCTGCCTGGGCTGATCTTATTCAGGAGAGTGGTGCCAGATACGCAGTGATTACAACCAAACACCACGATGGTGTTGCCATGTACGATACAAAAATGAATGATCTAAGCATCGTCAAGGCAACCCCTGCAAAACGTGATATGATAAAACCATTTTTTGAGGAGCTTCGCAAACGGAATATTAAATGCGGTACCTATTTCTCACTCCTCGACTGGTCAAACATCAATTACCCCGGCTTTTTAAAGGATAGTTCCCGTTATAACCTATCAAATGATTACGAACGGTGGGGGCGTTTCAGAGCATTCTTCCAGGGGCAGATCCAAGAGATCAACTCGATGTTTAAACCCGATCTCTGGTGGTTTGACGGTGATTGGGAACATAGTGCCGAAGAGTGGGAATCTCAAAAGGTGCGCAATCTTATCTTATCAGGGAATCCCAATGCCATAATCAATGGTCGTCTTCAGGGGTACGGCGACTACGAAACACCGGAGCAGAATTTTCCGGTTTCCCGGCCAAAATACAACTGGTGGGAGCTTTGCATGACCACAAATGATAACTGGGGTTTTCATCACGATGATAACTGGAAGACACCCTACGAGGTGATTACAATTTTTGCCGATGCCGTCTCAAACGGAGGAAACCTATTATTAGATATGGGACCGAAAGAGGACGGGACGATCCCCGATGAGCAGATTCATGTTTTGAAGGAGCTCGGAGCATGGAACAAGAAACACAGCGAAGCCATCTTTAATACAGTGGGGGGGCTTCCGCAAGGCCATTTTTATGGACCAACCACCCTGTCAAAAGACTCTACATCACTTTATCTGTTTTTACATGGACACGTCTCAGGAACAGTAATGGTAAAAGGATTGATTAATAAAATTACAGACATCACAGTACTGGGCAATGCAACACAATTGTCCCATAAAGTTGTTGGCAAGATCTCATGGAGTCCTGTTCCCGGCCTGGTGTATATCGATATACCTGAAAATGTGCTGGATAAATATATCACTGTTCTGAAAGTAAAACTGGATAAACCGCTTAAATTATACCGGGGGCAGGGGGGATTGAATTGACCTGCTTTCCTGATAGCTTAAAATAATCTATCAGCGGCTGGCAGCTGGCAACTGGCAGTTCCCTCTTTCATAGGATAAGCCTGCATAACCGGATGAGTTGATAGGTGAAATTATGTTGACATCGATATTGGTGAAAGATCGCTTAAATGGGTGGCTCCTGAACTTAATGAAGGGATTACCATAACTGAGATCCCTAATTTTTTGAAACAGCAACATGCACTTGGGGTGAAAAGACGGTTTGGGATCGGATTTTCGCTTTCCGAATTTATTTGGAAAGCGAATTTATCTTTCAGGATAAATATTATTTTTAACTAACTAATTAACTAAATAAATTTATCTTCAAATGAGAAATCTTGTGATACTAGCAGCCGGACTTTTATCTTTCCTAAGTTGTCTGGCTCAGCGACCGGCTCAACCACCGGTTTCCAGGGAACGATTTCACCCCTTTTCGAATGGATATGCGCTGGTCTGGGAAGATCAATTCAATGGTGATAAGCTTGATACTTCAAAGTGGGCAGTTCGGGGAGTTGGTCCCAGGGCACTGGGTTTTGTCTCTCCCGAGGCAGTCAAGGTTAAAGATGGTTTTCTTACCCTCTCCGCAATAAAGCGGGGCGACAGCATCTTGATCAGCGCTGTTGGAACCCAGGGGCGGTATATGACCAAATACGGTTATTTTGAATGCAGGGCAAAACTTCAAAAGTCATCCGGAGTATGGGGAGCCTTCTGGATCCAGTCAGCTGAAATTTCAAAAGGTGAAGACCCTTCATCCTTTGGGGCTGAAATTGATATCATGGAATTCTTCAAAAAACTTGGGGCCGATATCGTCTCGCATAATGTCCACTGGGCTTACGGACCGCATCAACAATCGACACACGGAATGCAAAGTTACCTCAAAGGGGTCAGCAAAGGTTTTCATAAATTCGGCCTCGAATGGTTTCCGGATAAATATATCTTTTATATTGATGGATATAAATTCTATGAAGTGACCAAAGGGATATCAAACATTGATGAATATTTAATTCTGAGTATGGAGCTTCCATCCGATAAAATGGATCTCCGGAATACTGTTTTCCCAGATGAATTTATAGTGGATTATGTGAAAGTATATAAGAAAAAATGATGAAAACAACCATCCCTATTTCGCAGTACAGGATTATCTCTTGTTTTTTATTTTGTTTACTTACCGGCTTGGTTTACGGACAGGATCCTGTCGATTATGTCAATCCAACTATTGGGTCTATTGGTCACCTTCTTACCGCAACAACCCCCGATGTTCAGCTTCCACGCGGAATGATCCGATTAATCCCTGCCACCACACCTGGAATCAGGGATGTTTATCTGGCCGATAAAATCTATGGGTTTTCGACTATTTCGCTTGGAAGTGATTTCTCGAAAGCAATGGCAGCATTTTCACTGATGGCAACAACAGGCAAGATCAAATCGGATCCTGAGCAAAATGCCTCATGGTTTGACCACGATCTTGAACAGGCAACTCCTTATTTCTATTCAGTTCTTCTGGAAGATTATAATATTAATGCGGAATACACGGCAACTGAACATTCAGCTATTTACAGATTTACTTTTCCTGAAACTTCGAATTCGAATCTTTTAGTTAGCCTGCAACGTGAATCAAAATTGAAAGTTTTAAATGATTATGACATTGAGGGTTTTCAGATCTATCCGAAAGGGGCTCTTCCTGAGCGGAAAATGTATTATTATGCCGAATTCAGCAAACCGGTCACAAATTCGGGATGTTTGAGCAATAAGGAGGTTTTTCCCGGTCAAAGAGAGAGGTCGGGAAATGATATTGGCTTTTATTCATCCTTCCAAACTTCAAATAGTGAACCTGTTCTGGTCAAAGTGGGGTTCTCCTATATCAGTTGTGATCAGGCCCGACAAAATTTGGACAAAGAAATTTCGGACTGGAACTTTGAACGGATAAAGAGTAATGGGAGAAGCGTTTGGAATAATGCACTCGGTAAGATCCAAATTGAGGGTGGCAGCATAAGTCAGCGTACCACTTTTTACACTGCAATGTCGCGTGTTCTGGGAAGAAAAACATCGGATATTACAGAAAATGGCCAATATTTCAGTTTCTTGGATAATAAGGTTCATCCGACTGAAGGTCACGATTTTTATCAGCTCGGGGAGAGTTGGGGATCATTCCGGTCATTATTTCCCTTAGGGGCAATCCTGGAGCCAGAGCGGCAGAATGATATTGTACGCTCCTATTTACGGATGTACGAACAGCGCGGCTGGCTGGGTGATGCTGCTTTGGATCAGCGTGTTATGACAGGAAGACACGAAACGGTTACAATTACAGATCTCTTTTTGAAGGGATTTCAGGATTTTGATTTAGAAAAGGCGTATCAGGGAATGAAGAAAAATGCGATGGAGGCGACAATGCTCCCATGGTGTAACGGACCATTAACAGGGTTGGATAGTATTTATCTTAGCAAGGGATTCTTTCCCGCCCTTCATTTGGGCGAAAAAGAGTGGGAAACGCGTGTCCATAAGTTTGAGAAGAGACAGGCAGTGGCCGTAACCCTCGAACATAGTTATGATGACTGGTGTCTGGCCCAAATGGCAATATCGTTAAACAAAAATGAGGATTATGATTATTTTATGAAGCGTTCCCTCAATTATAAGAACCTTTATGACCCCCGTATCGGTTTTATGGCTCCTAAATCGGCTGATGGCAATTGGGTATTTAATGAGAAACCGTTGGATCCTATTTGGAGCGGTGGCCAGGGCGGGCGTGACTATTATACCGAAACCAATGCGTGGACTTATACCTTTCAGGTTCAGCATGATGTAGCCGGCCTGATCAGGCTTATGGGAGGTAATGAGCTGTTTGCGAATAAACTTGATGCCCTGTTTCAGGAACAATTCGGAGGAAAAGGGTTAAAATTTGAGTTCTTAAATAAGTTTCCCGACGGAACAGGTCTTATTGGACAATATAACCACGGAAATCAGCCCGGATTTCATATTGCGTACCTCTATAATTATGCAGGGAAACCCTGGAAGACTCAGCGCAGGGTCAGAGACATCATGAAAATCTGGTATAATGATGGTCCGCTTGGGATTTGTGGCGACGAAGATGAAGGAGAGCTGTCATCCTGGTATATCTTTAGCGCTATGGGGTTCTATCCCGTGTGTCCCGGGAAACCGATTTACGATATTGGAAGCCCTTTGTTTGAGAAGACAGTTATTAATGTAGGCAATGGCAAAACCTTTACGATTGAAGCGAAGGATGTTTCAACGAAGAACAAATACATTCAGTCTGCTTTTTTAAACGGTAAGCCATTGAATCTGCCTCAGTTTACGCATCGTGATCTTGTTAACGGCGGATCGCTTGTTTTGCAGATGGGTCCGCGACCCAATGAGAATTGGGGGATTGGTTCCGGTGTTGCAGATCGTCAACATTAATAATCTTTGAATCCGGGAAAACACCTTTAATACAGTTAAAAATAGGTACTTTTTATGCGATACTTTCGAAATATCATCCGCAGGCTGGCTGTTTTGTTAATACTGTTTCTCGTTTATAGTGAACTTAAAGGACAAATTAATGACTTTCGAAAGATCAAATGGAAAACCGAAAGAATTGCCCCTGGGCTAACCTGGAAAACGGCCCATGCAATTTTAAATGATTCTGTTAATGAGAATATTAATGTGCTACTTGTAAACCTTCATAAACGAAAAATAACCATTGCTTATAATCCAACCGAAAATCAGGCTGTAAGTCGGCAAGCGGTAGAAAAGCTGGCTCTCGCTGCAGTCAACGGAGGTTTTTTTAATGTTAAGGAAGGAGGCTCAGTAACTTATCTCAAAACAGGAGGGTTGATTATTGATGCGGATACAGCTCAAAAGTGGTCTCCGATTCAGGATCTGAACGGTTCAATTCTTATTGAGAAAAATGGTTATGTTACAATTGAGCCGGCTAAACCAAATCATTATTACAATAGCCATCCGGAATTTCAGGAGGTTCTGGTAACAGGACCTTTACTGATTCATAACAGGGAGAAAACAACACTTATACAAACCCCACTTGTAACAAAAAGGCATCCCCGAACCTCCGCAGGGATATTGGGAAAACATTTCGCATTGCTTGTTACGGTGGATGGCAGGACCGATCAGGCGAGAGGAATGACGCTATCGGAACTCGCCGACTTAATGGTATCGCTTCATTGTACTGATGCTGTTAATCTGGATGGCGGTGGTTCCACAACGATGTGGATCAACGGTAAACCTTTCAATGGAGTCGTTAATATGCCTTGTGATAATAAAAAGTTTGATCATGAAGGTGAGCGGGCAGTTTCAGATATTTTGATAGTTAAATGACCCTTACTTATAAAGCTGTGTCATGAATAGGTGAAAATAAATTCGTGGTACGGAAGTTAACAAATTTGATTGTAAAATCCATAGTCTGACGGAATAAAATTCCTGGAAACTTTAGATTTCCATTGACATTCCAACATCGTATTACTAATAATCCTGAAATAAGTTTAATTTTACGATTGATAGACTAACCCGACATGTTAAGGCGCAAAAAAATAGAGACTAACACAACCTACCATTCTGAATGGAAAGCATTTCTGACATTTGGCAATATGTCAGCCCTTGCCGTCATTTATGAGGATAACTTTGATTTATTATTTAATTATGGCCGGAAATTCACCCGCGAAGGTTCAGTAATCGAAGATTCCATTCAAAACCTATTTACAAACCTTATCAGAAGCCGTGAAAAATTAGGGGAGCTAAACAATGTTCAACAATACCTCATGGCAGCCCACCGGAATGAGTTAATTGAACTACTATCAAAAAAAAAGAACACGTTACCAAGTGAGATTTTACACGATACCCTTTTTAAACCTGAGTACTCAGTCGAAGAAGAAATTATTGAACAGGAAGATCGGGTGCGTTTGCGCAACTTCCTGAAAAAAAGTTTAGAAAAACTTACAGCTCATCAACAGGAGGCTATCTATTTAAAATATGATGTCGGATTATCCTATGAGGAGATATCAAAAGTTCTCAATATATCGGTAGAGTCTTGCCGTACTTCCATTTATCGATCGATAAAGATCATTAAGTCAGAAGTTGAGATTCTTAACCAAAAGAAAATACAACTTTTTTTTTCTATTTTACGCGCAATTATTTAAGTCAAAAATTCAGATAGTTAACCTTTTTTTTTACTATTCTGATTGTAAATCTCCCATGGGTATTTCTCAATATTCCCATGATTTTCAAGTCACTAAAGAAAACCAAAATATTTTTTCAAATATATTTTGGTTTTCTTGTCTATACAATTCACTTTTCACCCTCTTAGTAGTAGAAAATTCCAAATGAAACAAAAAACAAAAGACAACTACGATTTTTCCGATTTCCTTCTCGACGATGAATTTATCAGAATGGTCAAAGATGAATCATCATCAGAATTCTATATTGCAGAATTGAAGTCAACATATCCTTTCCAGGAAAAGAACATCGACATGGCTTTAAGAGTAATGGTGTCGATGGAAAATATCCATCTCTATTCCACACAGGATCAAAGGAGAAGGGTGTGGTCGGGTATTGTTGGTTCTTTTTCCGCATCAAAATCAGAGTTAACAGGAAACATCCCTTTTCAATTCAGTTTTAAATCGCAGATTGTAAAAAATTTCCTACGCATTGCCGCGGTATTCTTGCTTCTGATTGGGATAGGTTCAGCGGTATTTTATTTTAGTAATAACTCTAATAAGGAGATGTCAATTGACAGTTTTGTTTCATCCAACAAGGTTGACTATAAAAAATCGCAACTTATTTTATCAGACAATAAGAAAATAGAGATTTCTTCGGGCAATTCCCGAATTATTTATTCGGCGGACGGGGCTAATGTGACAATAAACGATAGTTCAAGTAAAGTCCAGCCGATAAAGAATGTACAATTTAACCAATTGATAGTGCCCTATGGTAAATATGCCAGCCTACAACTTTCAGACGGAACAAAAGTTTGGCTAAATGCCGGTTCAAGGATGGTTTACCCACCGATTTTCAAAGGAAAGTACAGGGAAGTTTACCTACAGGGTGAGGGATATTTTGAGGTGACAAAAAATGCAGAAATGCCTTTTCATGTTAAAACTGATCGCCTGAGCGTAGAAGTATTAGGAACAAAATTCGATGTAATGGCTTATTCACAGGAGAACCAATTCTCCACCCTACTTTTAGAAGGGAAAGTCTCACTTACAACTCCCCATAATCCTAAAACGGATCAGGGAGATTTCATATTAAAAAAAGGTGAAAGGGGAGAATTACAAGAAAATTCCAACAAATTTGTTTTGGAGAAAGTTGCCCATCCCGAGAATTTTATTGCGTGGACTTATGGTTATATCAATTTCGAAGAAGAAACTCTTGAAAGTCTTTTAAAAAGAATATCAAGACATTATAATGTAAATATACAGCTAAGAAGTGGCACCGGTTTATTTAAAATTTCGGGGAAGCTCGATTTGAAAGAAGATCCTGACCGTGTGCTCAAGGGAATCGCTGTAATGTCAAAAATGAAATTATATAAAGAGAAAGGAGGCTACCTGATCAAAGACTAAACCAAAAAAATCCGGTCAGTGCTGGACACACTAACCGGATCGCTAACAAGAATTATTGTGCCGTTAGGCATTCATGTTAAACTACAAAACAAAATTATGAAAAAAAACCAAAATGGATCTGATTTTATGGATAAAAATCAGATCCGACACCTTTTCCTTATTATGAAACTAGTTTCATTTCTCTTGGTTGTTGGGGCGTTCTCGTTATCGGCCAGCTCTTATTCACAAAATACCAGAATTGATCTGAATATCCAGAATTCAAATATTCAGGATATTATCCATTCGATCGAAAATTCGAGTGAGTATATCTTCGTTTATGATGCTACCTATATTAATTCGGTGTCGAATAAATCCATTTCTGTCCAATCAAAACCGATTTCAGAAATATTGGACCAGTTATTCCAGGGAACCGGAGTCGCTTATTTGATTGATGATCGTCAGATATTTTTGTACAATAGTCAGGATATAAATACTATTTCTTCGCCAATGGCAAAGACAATCCTGATGCAACAGTCAGATAAAAAGGAATTAAAGGGAAAAGTAAGCGATGAAAAGGGAACACCTCTTCCCGGAGTTTCTGTCTCAGTTAAGGGAACCTCTGTTGGTATTATCACCGATAATGATGGGAATTTTGTTCTCTTAGCACCTGCTGATTCCAAAATACTGGTTTTCTCTTTTATAGGTCTGAAAACTCAGGAGATACTGATTGGGACCAAGACCACGTTCAATGTTACCCTGGGAGAACAGACCACTACACTGACCGAGGTCGTAGCTATTGGTTATGGTTCAAGGGCCAGAAAAGATATAACAACAGCGATTACTACAATCGGAACTGATGCGATAGCAAAAACTACAGGAATGTCTTCTGAATTAGCAATGCAGGGTCGTATGACAGGTGTTGATGTCCAAAGTGGTGGGGGAAATCCAATGGCTCGCCCAACTATTCGGATAAGGGGGGTAAATACCTGGGGTGTTGCAACGCCATTGTATATTATTGATGGAGTGCCTGTAACTGAATTTGGTTCAGGAATTGAAGGATTAGAAGACCCGCGAGCTCTGGATGTACGTGGTCCACTGAATATTATGACCATGGTGGATCCCAATGATGTAGAGTCGATTTCAGTATTAAAAGATGCATCAGCAGCAGCTATTTATGGAGTTCGTGCAGCAAATGGGGTAATTCTTATCACAACTAAAAAAGGGAAAGGGGATAAACCCGTAGTAGAATTTAGCTCAAGAGTTGGGGTTCAGAATATTACACAGAGCACAAAATTAATGAATACCCAGCAATACACCAGTTTTATAAATAAGGTTCAGGCTTCCGATCCAACAATTGCAATAAGCCCTGATAACCTTGGTCTCTTTGATTCTACCAATCCTAAATATTTGGGAAATAGTCCAACATACAATTGGCAGGATGCAATTAAAAATAAGAATGCCCTTTCAAGAGACTATTCAGTGCGTGTCTCAGGTGGTACTGCAAAAACAGATTATTTTGTTTCCGGAGGTTCAACCAACACAGACGGAGCATTTAAATATAACTATTTAGATCGTTTATCAGGTTCATTTAAGATCAATACAAAGGTTAACAGTTGGTTAAAACTTGGCGCCAGTTATCGGATAACGTCTGGAAAGGGGCGCGATTTTAATCCTGATTTGATTCAGGCAGGTCAGTATCCAGCCTGGCAAAAAATTTACGATCCTAAAGGCCTTGATGGTTATGCCTCAACGGTAGCTGGTCGTTTGGCTGATGGCAGCTATTCGAGTCAGAAACTTTATGGCAATGGTACGCGTGTTAACGTACTTGGAAGCACTGTCGCAAGGGATGTTACCTACGAATCAATGCGTAACATGGGAAATATTTATCTCGAAATTGAACCTGTTAAACATTTGAAGATCAAAGGGCAGATGAGTATGGATACTTATAATTTCACCCGTTTTACATTTCAGGATTATGACGGAAGTGTCTTTGACTACACGGCTGGTGATCTTTCAGCAACAACAGGGGGGAATTCAGTTGGCAGTTATGAGGAACGTAATGTATTCAACAATAACTATATCAATGAACTAAATGTTAGCTACAACAATTCTTTTGGCAAACACAACCTGGACCTTGTTTTTAACGGTAGCGACCAGCAATACAGTTCAAAATATACAGGAGCTTCGACACAATGGATGCAGTCAAAACTATCTTATATGCGCAGGCTTGGTGGCGATCCCAAATATCTTTCCCTGGGTTCCGATATGACCAACAGTGCATTGGAGGGTTTAATGGGGCGTGCTTCCTACAATTACAACTCGACATATTATTTGGATGTGACCGTTCGACATGATGGTAGCACCCGTTTCGCCAAAGAAAAACGGTGGGGAACATTCCCTTCTGTATCTGGTGCGTGGAGGCTCTCTAAGGAGGAGTTTATGAAAAACATTCCATTCATCAATGACATGAAACTTCGTGTTGGATATGGGCAGTTGGGAAATCAGGAGGTACGAAATATGGCTTATCTCTCACCCATTGATAACCGTCCCATTTATGCATGGGGAACAACGGCTTCCGGGATGGGGAATAAATATATTGGCGCAGCAGTCTATTCCCTGCCAAATTCAAATCTTCAATGGGAAAAAACATCCACTACGAATATCGGAATTGACGCAACATTATTGGACAACAACCTCACAATGTCAT
Organism: uncultured Bacteroidia bacterium; assembly: GCA_903918045.1. Classification (GTDB taxonomy): domain Bacteria; phylum Bacteroidota; class Bacteroidia; order Bacteroidales; family Prolixibacteraceae; genus JAAFHB01. The sequence continues at coordinate 3,054 of CAIXCY010000187.1, read as the reverse complement.
TGGATTACTATAATAAACTAACAGACGGTATCTTACAGACAGTAACATTGCCTCTTTCGGTAGGCATTATTGATATGCCTGTAGATAATATTGCCTCTGTGAGAAATTCAGGTGTTGAGTTAGCTCTGACTTACAATAACTCAATTGGTGAACTGAAATACAGTATTGGTGCAAATTTATCAACTGTCAAAAATGTCGTCGAAAAAACCTCTGGTGGAATACCTTTATCTAATGGGATCGCGTCCAATATTGAACAAGGGTATTCGATGAATTATATTAAAGGTTACAAGGTTGCAGGGATATTCCAGACACAAGCTGAAGTGGATGCATGGGAAGCGAAGCATACGGATGCCAATTATCAGACAGCCAAAGTGGCTCCCGGTGATTATTACTTTCAGGATAAACGGAGTGCACCAACTAAGCCGAATACATTCTATAAAGATTCTTTGGATAGTAAGATTGATCCTTATGATCAGGTTTACCTTGGAAAAACTATTCCTGGTTATTATTACGGGTTCAATTTAAGCCTGGAATATAAAAACATTGATTTTAGCGCACAATTTACGGGGGTTGGCGATGTTCAGAAGGTAAACTATGTCAAAATGACTTTGTATAATGTTGGAACAACCAATGCCAATCAATCAGTTGATGTTTTAAACGCATGGACACCACAAAACCATTCTACAACTTTACCAAGAGCTATCAACGGAGATCCTGCCCTAAATTACCGTTTTTCAAACCGTTTTGTCGAAAATGGCGCATATTGCAGATTAACGAACCTTCAATTAGGTTACACCCTTCCTACCCGGGTTTATAATTTTATGCACAATACGGTTTCGAATTGTCGTATCTATTTAGGAGCCTCGAATCTATTCACAATTACCAAATATACCGGATACGATCCGGAGAATGATAATTACCCTACTCCACGCACGGTATTCATGGGGCTTAATGTTCGCTTTTAATCTGGTAAATAGTAATTTTTAATTCTCATAAACTATGACTAAGAAAAAATATATTCTGGCTTGCACGCTATTGATTGCCGGCCTTTTGGGTTTTAACTCATGTGAAAAGAATCTTGATATTAATATCTCCAAAGAGCTGGAGGTGAATTATTTTGGCAGCGAATACCGGATTACTCAGGGTGTTGGTGCTGCATACGCAGAGATTACCAACATATACAGTGCAGATTTAAGCAACCAGTCTAAACAAGGATTTTGGCTTTTACCGGCAGATGATATTACATCTGATGGAACTGGAAATCCTCTGGAAACATTCTCTGGTCTTAACGGCAGCAACGGCTCAGTTGTAAATATGTGGAAGACATTGTATAAGGTGATTGGACGATGCAATTTTATGCTTGAGAAATTAAATGGGACTTCACTCGATGCTGTTTACAAAACAGCAGGATTGAAGGATGCCAATAAAGCAGAAATGTTATTTATCCGTTCGTGGTGCAATTTCAAGTTATGGGATAACTGGAGGAAGGCGCCACTACAAGAGAAAAGAATATCTTCCGTAGCAGATGCGATTCTCCCACCTTCAAAAGATTTCGAATTACTGGACAATGCTATATCGTCATTAGAAATTGCTGCTCCATTAGCAAAGGATGCATGGGATAATTTAAATACCGGCCGTATCACCAAAGACGCGTGTTATGGCTTACTCGTTAAATTATATACCACCAGAGCATGTTATAATTCTAAAAACAGCACCGATTATGGCAAGGCAATTACGGCATTTGGGAAAATCTCAACAAGCCGTATAGCCGCATTTTCTACCGTAAAATATGGGGATAGTTTTGATTATCGTACCGAAAATAATCCGGAGTCGTTGTTCGAATATCAGGCCAGCATTCAACCTACAGGTCAGGACAATGCATGGCTTGACAACGATTTTGGCGGTGATGTTGGTCAAATGGCTGCATTCTACCATTATGGGGATTCGCACTGGGCCAATTACAGCTCCGGGATTTTCGGACCAAGCCAAAAATTAATGGATGCTTTCGATCCGACAGACCCTCGTAAGAGTGAGACATTTAAAGGAACCGATGTTGAAAACTACGGCTGGTCCTATTGGTGGATCAATCCATTTTGGGGCAAATTTGATAATCACCAGTTAGTAAAATATACCAATGGTGACAGGGGTAAAGTGATTGATCCAATTTGGCAAATCGGATCCAACAATAATCCCCGATTACTTCGTCTCGCTGATGTAAAGCTCTGTGTTGCAGAAGCATATCTTTCAACAGGGAATAGCGGAGCTGCCCTTGTAGAGGTAAATGATGTGCGTGAACGGGCAAGAAATTCTGTCTCTCCATCATCTGAAGCTCCGGCTTCTCTCGGAACCATTGTCATGGCTGATATTATGAAGGAACGGATGCTTGAGTTGGCTGGTGAAGACGGTCATCGATGGTCAGATCTGAAAAGATGGCATGCCGCAGGTTATATTAACCTCTCCTCCTGGACAGCGGCAGATTTCGGATTCTCTTACGCTGCTAACTTATTTAAGTTCGACGTTTCCAAAAACCTTCTTTTCCCAATTCCAACTGACGAACTAGACAGGAATCCTTTAATGGCAGCGAGCGGACAAAATCCTGGCTATTAATAATTGAGTTTAATAACAACAAGGGCAGACTCAACCTTGAATCAATCCTTGTAGCCAAAAATTCGAGATAGTTTAATGAACGCTGAAAAGTAAGACGCCATCAAAATCTGATGGCGTTTTTACTAAAATTCTGACCTTGTTCTTAGACTTTTCTATCCATCGGAAGATGCCGAATATTTCTTTTCACGCAACTTTCGTTGATAGTTGGGTCTACTATAAAAACAATGAACTCTTGAGCGATGGAATTTAAAAATCATAATCAATTTCGCACACCATTATGAAAAGGAAATGCACTTTCGAAATCTTAATATTTATTGTACTTATAATATTGTTCAGCTGTAAAAAAGGGGGGAGCGAACCTATACCTGATCCCGTTCTTCCACAGGTAACCATTACTGTTGATAAAACAACTAAATATCAAACTATTGAAGGGTTTGGATTCTTTGG
>CAIXCY010000186.1 GCA_903918045.1 uncultured Bacteroidia bacterium | reverse complement strand
ACCAGTCGGGGTGTTCGGTGATCCAATGATTATCCCGGGCGGTATGGTTTGCAACCCAGTCGATAATCAATTTAAAACCCATTGCATGTGCTTTTGTCACAAGACTTTTAAAATCATCCTTGTTTCCAAATTCGGGATTAATCGCTTCGTAGTCCCTGATCGAATAGTAACTGCCAAGACCTGTTTTGGCGCCTTCGGGCATTTTACGGTTTTTCTCGCCAATAGGATAAATCGGCATCAGCCAGAGAATATCAATACCCAGATCTTTTATGCGGGGCAGGTCGGCTTCGAGCGCTTTAAAAGTCCCTTCCACCGAATATTGGCGCGTATTAGTCTCATAAATCACACCGTTTCGTACCCATTCCGGATAAGGAGCAGCTTTGGGAACCTCCTTTTTGAAGAGGAAGCATCCTGCTAACAGTGAGGCTAAGAGGAACAGAGCGATGATTTTAAAAGGGATGGTTCTCATGATGTTTCAGCTGTGGTTTTAGTTGGTTAAAAGTATTCAAAATTGAGGAAAAATTAATAACTTTAAACATAAAACATTTCCCTTAGGTGCGATTGGATAATTTTATAATTATGCCAAATCATGTTCATGGAATAATTATAATTGATAATTCAAATAATATATCTTACGTAATCCTTCCAATTGGGATCATGATAATTTTAAAATATAATAGCATTAATATGATCAAACTAATCAAAAATCTCCGCCAAACATTATCCGATAACAGCAACGAACAGCTTAGAATAACCACTCAGCATTTTTTTAAGGAGGGTGTTCAATGTTATGGAATCAGGAGTGCCACCGTAGGTAAGATCGGGAAGGAATATTTCAAAAGCATAAAAGAGCTTTCAAAAGCCGAAATCTTTGGTTTATGTGGTGAGTTATGGCAGTCGGGGTTTATCGAAGAGTCGATAATTGCCTGCGACTGGTCCTATAACCTCAACAAAAAATTTGAGCCTGCCGATTTTAGGGTTTTCGAAAGATGGATCAACACCTATGTTAATAACTGGGCTTCATGCGATACCTTCTGCAATCATACTGTAGGGAAATTTATCGAAATGTACCCGACCTATCTCACTGAACTAAAACGGTGGACTCAATCCAAAAACCGATGGATGAAACGTGCGGCCGCTGTTTCTCTCATCGTTCCGGCACGAAAGGGGCTATTTCTGAAAGATATTCTGGAAATTGCAGATATTTTGCTCCTTGACGGGGATGATATGGTTCAGAAAGGGTATGGATGGATGCTAAAAGTGGCAAGTCAAAAGCATCAGGAAGTGGTATTTGAGTATGTCATTGCAAATAAAACACTAATGCCTCGTACAGCCTTGCGTTATGCAATAGAGAAAATGCCGGCCGAATTACGTAGAGAGGCGATGATAAAATAAGGAGTTATTATTTCAGGTTAATCTATGTAAAAGGATAGCTTCATCTTGTGATATTCCATTAGACTAATGAATTAACCCAGGTCTTTAGCCCTTGAGGCAAGTTTCGGCTATATTATCTGACTTAAAACGAGGGCTCCCACAAGCCCCACAATTCCGATAAGGGTTTCCATCACCGTCCAGACAAGAAAGGTCTGCTTTATGGAGGCATTAAAATACTCTTTAAACATCCAGAAGCCGATATCATTAAAGTGTGAAAACATCAGGCTTCCGGCTCCGGTGGCTATAACCATGAGTTCGGGTGAAACGCCGGTTCCTGCAATCAAAGGGAGGGTCAATCACGCCGCAGTCATGCAGGAGACTGTTGCCGAACCGATCGAAAAACGGATCAGTGCGGCAATACTCCACGTTAATAATAATGGAGACAGGTGAAATCCTCCTGCAATAACTTTAATGTATTCAGCTGTACCACTATCCGAAAGGACTTGCTTGAATGCTCCCCCTGATGCGATAATGAGTAAAATCATTGCAACACCTGATGTTGAGGCGGATAAACTTACCATCATTTCCGACATTTTCTTCCTCCTTTTAATTCCAAACAGGAAAATACCAATGAATACAGCAATGAACAGGGCAATTGTCGGATCACTTATAAACCTGAACAGCTTGATCTTATTATAGGTATCAGGACTTGACATTTGAATGATGGCCCCAGAAAGCATCAGTACAATGGGGCTTAAGGCGGTGATTAAGCTCGATACCAGAGAAGGTAACTCCGATTGTACATATTCACGCGGCACAAAAAGCTCCGATGAGGGTACCAATTTCCATTTTGTATAAAACCGGCTTAACCCGGGGCCTGCTAAAAGAATACTGGGTAATGCAACGATAATTCCATAAAGTAATGTTTTGTTCAGGTCGGCGTGAAACAGAACTGCAATAGCGGTGGGAGCAGGGTGGGGTGGGAGAAACCCATGAGTTACCGACAACGCAGCGCACATAGGAAGACCGAGGTAAATCAACGGGAGCTTTGTGGATGCTGCTAGGGCATAAATAAGGGGAATTAAAACAAGAAAACCTGCATTATAAACCATTGGCAGACCAACAAGGAATCCTGTGATCATAATTGCGATCTGGATTTTACCTAATCCAAACAGGTCTACCAATTTGTGGGTGATCTGATAGGCAGCACCACTCTCTTCAAGGAGTTTTCCCAGCATTGCTCCAAAGACAATGATCAGTGCCAGGCTCCCCATTGTACTTCCGAGACCTGTTGTGATGGACTGCAAAATTACAGCAGGCTCCATTCCATTAAGAAGGCCAACTGAAAAGGAGGTGATTAAAAGTGAAAGAAAGGCACTAATCTTAAATATGCTTATCAGAACAAAGAGGAGTATTATTCCGGCAAAAATAATAATCAGCGGCATAGGTTGGTCAATTAGTCAATATCATACGAAAGTAGGATAATTTGAATCAAGCAAGGACCTTTCTCTAAATTTTTAGTGTATTTAAACCTTAATAAAATCTCCGGAATCCAATGATTTCCCGCACTTCATTAAGTGTTTTGGAGGCAGATTCTCTTGCCTTATCAGCCCCGTCTTTTGCGACTCTGGAGAGATAATCAGTGTCTTTCAGGATCTCTTCGATGCGACCACGGATTGGATTGGTGAAATTGATAATATCCTCGGCCAGTTGTTTCTTCAGATCACCGTAGCGAATAGAACAATTATTGTATGCCAGATCGAAATGAGAAACCACGTCAGGGGTCGAAACTACCTCCATAAGCGTGAATAAATTCTGAATCACCTCCGGTTTTTTCTGATTCATCTCTTTGGGACCTTCATCTGTAACTGCCCGCATCACTTTTTTACGAATGCTTTCAGGAGATTCGGCCAGTGCAATTGCATTACCCTCCGATTTACCCATTTTACCTGAACCGTCGAGTCCGGGAATTTTTACCATATCCTTTCCCTCAAAGGTGTATGCGCGGGGTATTGGGAATGTCTCAACATCATATATCCGGTTAAATCTTCGGGCAAACGTACGGGCCATTTCAAGGTTTTGCTCCTGATCTTTACCAACCGGAACAAGATTTGCCTTATGAATAATTATATCTGCCGCCATAAGTACGGGGTAGGTGAGTAGTCCGGCATTTACATTCTCAGGTTGCTGACGTGCCTTGTCCTTAAAAGAGGTAGTGCGCTCCAGTTCGCCCAGATAGGCATTCATATTAAGCAAAAGGTAGAGTTCCGGAATCTCCGGAACGTCGCTCTGAATAAAGATCGTCGCTTTCTCCGGGTCGATGCCGCAAGCGAGATATTCTGCCAGAACCTGTTTGACATTGGTATGAAGATCGGCCGGTGTAGGATGCGTAGTGAGTGAATGAAAATCTGCAATAAAGAAAAAAGTCTGGTGCTCATTCTGCATCTCAATAAAATTCTTAACCGCTCCAAAATAATTTCCCAGGTGCAGGTTTCCTGTCGAACGAATTCCGCTTACTACTGTTGGCATCTGTTTTGCTTTAAATTTAATGGTGCAAAAATATAAAAACCATTCAAATAGTGCGGACTAATCTTCCATTCCGGCAATTTCGTAGTTTTCGGGACTGATCAATGGTTCCCCTTTAAACCTGAGCAACAGTTGAGCGATTGCGAAGGTGTCTTTTTCGCAGTATCTTGCAATGCGTTGAATATCAAATTCTTTATAGTAAACATTTCCAACCTGGCTGCCATCAATATCATCCTTTGGAGTTGGTATGTTGAAAATTGCACAGAGCAGTTCAAGTGAAGTATAATGTTTGTAATCACCGAATTTCCAGAGCTGAAGCGTATCGAGCATGACCTCTTTTAATTCCCAGGGTTTTGCCCCGGCTATATCAAGTACGGCGGGAAGAGGCAACCCGTTGATTAATAACCTTCTTGCTATATAAGGAAAATCAAACTCCTGCCCGTTATGGGCACACATCTTATGCATCGGATTGGCCATAAAACCCGTGACCATGGATGAGAACGCTTCAAGAATCTTCTTCTCATCATCTCCGGCATAGGAGATTACGCGATAGGCCCGCTCCTTCTCCTTACGAAATATCTTCCCTGCCGAGATGCAGACGATTTTGCCAAATTCTGCATAGATTCCTGCACGGTTATAAAGACTTTCGGCAGTATCCCCCTCTTTCCCAATCTGCATTGCCTTTTTTGTCCATAATCTCTGTATGTTTTCGGGGGCATCCGAAAGATCAGGGTGCTGCGGCACAGTTTCAATATCAATAAATAGAACATGCTCGGGTAAAAGTTTGGGTAGCATAGTATTTATTTTTAAGATTTTACCTTATATCCAAAATTAGCGATTATTTTGGTATTCCGGAGGGTTGTAAATCGTATCCCCCTTTTTTAAATTAATTTTGAGGATAAAGTGTTATTTTTGCATCAACGAAATATAATGATATGATTAATCATGTGGTCCTTTTTAAGTTAAAGGAATTTGAAAATGAAGATTTAAAGGCGTTGGTAAGGAGTAAAATAACCCATGCTTTACTCGGATTGAAAGATAAGATACCGGAAATTAAATATATGCAGGTGGGTGAAAATCATGACCTGAATACCCAGGCGAATGATATCTGCCTGATTTCCCATTTTGAGACCCTGGCGGATTTGGCTTCTTATCAGGTCCATCCTGAACACCTTAAAGTAATTGACCTGGTCAGGGAGAATACAACCGGAAAGGCCGCAGTTGATTTTGAATTTTAAAACAAACTATATCACATGAATAATCTTTACCCACTGAAATTTACCCCTATTTGT
>CAIXCY010000185.1 GCA_903918045.1 uncultured Bacteroidia bacterium | reverse complement strand
CAAACATCGATCATATTCCCGGAGAAATCGTTATCGACAGCCTTTAAAATATGGGTGCTGATTTCTGAATGATCCCCGCGGCCAAGGACACCGTGCACCCGTTTATCGGTAATCTGATCGGCGACCATCACACAACGGTAGCAGAGAATGCAGCGATTCATATTGAGTTTGATCTTGTCTCCGATATCAATTGGTTTAAAAGTTCTTCGCTCCTCTTCGGTTCGGGTTTCCTGAAGACCGTGAACGTAAGAGAGATCCTGAAGATGACACTCCCCTGCCTGATCGCAGACCGGACAGTCGAGCGGATGATTCAACAGCAGAAATTCGGTGATTGCCTGACGGCTATCCATAGCTTCAGGGGAGGTGATATTTTGCACAACCATTCCATCCTGCACCATTGTCCGGCACGAAGCAACAAGTTTTGGCATCGGGCGGGGATCCTTTGCAGAGCCCTGCGCTACTTTTACCAGACAGGTCCGGCACTTGCCTCCGCTCCCTTCGAGCTTTGAATAATAGCACATGGCCGGAGGGACCACGGCGCCGCCAATCTTACGTGCAGCATTCATGATGGTTGTTCCGGCTTCTACCTCCACCTCAATATTATCGATGGTTACCTTTAAAAGGGGCATTTTTGTAGTATTACGTGTTCTTCAAATTCTTCTCTGAAATGACGTATTGCACTGGCAACAGGCCATGAGGCAGCGTCACCGAGCGGGCAAATTGTATTTCCTTCAACATGTTTTGCAATATCCACAAGCAGGTCGATATCTTTCATCGTCCCCTGCCCGCTCTCAATGCGCATTAGTATTTTTTCCATCCAGCTGGTTCCTTCACGGCATGGACTGCACTGACCGCACGACTCATGGCGATAGAACCGGGCAAATGTAAGGAGGTTTTTAACGATACACGTGGTGTGGTCCATTACGATAAATCCGCCTGAGCCCAGCATTGTTCCAGTCTGAAAACCACCCTCGGAGAGCGACTCATAGCTCATAAGACGTGGTTCGCCTGTCGCGGTTTTCAGGATCAGGTTTGCAGGTAAAATAGGTACAGATGATCCACCTGCAACGACTGCCTTAAGCTTATTCCCGTTCCGGATACCTCCGCAATATTCGTCACTATAGATAAACTCTTCTACCGGCAGGCCCAGTTCAATCTCGTAAATTCCGGGCTTGTTGATATGTCCGCAGGCCGAAATAAGTTTGGTCCCTTTGCTGCTTCCAACGCCGATAGCCGCATAAGCCACACTGCCGTTATTCACAATCCAGGGAAGAGCCGCGATTGTTTCCACATTATTGACCACTGTAGGACAACCATATAACCCGACAATAGCAGGGAAAGGTGGTTTAATACGTGGATTACCCCGCTTACCTTCGAGCGATTCAAGAAGTGCTGTCTCTTCACCGCAAATATAGGCTCCGGCTCCGGGATGACAATAAAGATTAAGTGAATAGCCCGATCCCAGGATGTTCTCCCCAAGAAAACCATTTTTGTAAGCCTCTGCAATTGCCTTTTCGATTATTCTTAAGACATAAAAAAGCTCACCACGGATATAAATGTAAGCAGTACTTGCGCCCAGTGCATACGAACCCAGGATCATCCCCTCGATAAGCTGATGGGGATTAAGCTGACCAATATGCCTGTCTTTAAATGTTCCTGGTTCACTCTCATCGTAATTGCAAACCAGATATTTTGCTTTTTCACTCTTTTTATCAATAAAGCTCCATTTCATCCCGGTAGGAAAACCTGCCCCACCACGACCTTTGAGCCCCGATTTCTTCACCTCTTCGGTAACTTCATCCGGGGTAAGTGTTTTTAGCGCTTTTTCTACAGCCGCATATCCTCCCAATTTCCTGTAAACCTGAAATTCTGCCAGACCGGGTACTTCTATATTATTTAGTAAGATCTTTGTTGCCATCGTTACAGGTAAGGATTTGTATGCGAAATTTTATTCTCACTTCTCCACTTTTCAAGCAGGTTATCTGCCTTTTCGGTAGTGAGGTTTTCATGATATTCTGTTCCAACCTGAATCACCGGGGCATTACCGCATGCTGCCAGACACTCTACCGTTTTAAGGGTAAATTTACCATCTGCGGTCGTTTCTCCGGGTTTAATACCAAGTCGTTCTTCAAAATGGGCTATTATTTTTTCAGCTCCATTTAACCAGCAAGGTCCGGTGTGACAAACTTCTATCACACAGTTTCCAACAGGCTTAAGGTTAAACATACTATAAAACGATGCGACTTCATAGACTTCGATTGACTGAATATCCAGCAATGAGGCCACATAATCCATCATCTCAGGGCTAAGCCATCCGCTGTTTTCTGATTGGGCAATATGTAATACCGGCAGTAAGGCAGATTTCTGTCTTCCCACGGGATACCGTTTTATAATCTGATTCACCAGTTCGAGTGTCTCACGATTAAATTCAGGTATATTATTCTTTTCCTGCATTATTTTAATTTTCATTTTTATAATATATTTTTTGTAGAGACGTTGCATGCAACGTCTCTACAAAAAATTATGCATCTAATTCACCTGCAATTACATTCATCGAACTCATTGTTAAAATAGCATCGGACAACATAGTCCCCTGAACCATCTCAGGATAAGCCTGGTAGTAAATAAAACATGGGCGGCGAAAATGAAGCCTTGAGGCTGTACGCCCGCCATCACTTACCAGATAATATCCAAGTTCTCCGTTGGCTCCCTCCACACAGTGGTAGACTTCACCTACAGGAATGTCGGTTTCACCCATCACGATTTTAAAGTGCCAGATCAAAGCCTCCATGTTATTGTAAACCTTTTCTTTTGGAGGGAGGACAAACCGCGGATCACTCGCATAGTAAGTCTCCTTATCTTCGAGTTTATCGAGTTTATCCAATGCCTGCCGGATAATACTCATACTTTGTTTCATCTCCTCCTGTCTGACCATGAAACGGTCATACGTATCACCACTTTGTCCGACTGGGATAATAAAATCGAATTCTTCGTAGGAGCAATATGGATTATTAACCCTGACATCATAATCCAGACCGCATGCACGCAGATTAGGACCAGTAAAGCCATAAGCCAGAGCACGGTCAAGCGGGAATGGTCCGACATCAACAGTTCGATCCATAAAGATCCTGTTCCTGGCCAGAAGTGTCTCAAATTCATTTAATTTGCCAGGGAATGTCTTCAGAAAATAACGGATTTTTTCCCAGACCTTCGGACTGAAATTCCGTTCAAAACCACCAATTCTCCCCATATTGGTTGTGAGGCGTGAACCGCAGATCTCTTCATAAATTTCATAAATAAATTCCCGGTCCTGAAAGATATAAGTGAATCCTGTAAGTGCACCGCTATCGACACCAATCACACTGTTACAAATAATATGGTCGGCAATTCGTGCCAATTCCATTATCACGATTCTGAGGTAGTCTACCCGCTTTGGTGTTTCGATCCCCAGTAACTTCTCAACAGTCATATGCCAACCCATATTATTGATAGGCGCCGAGCAATAATTTAAACGGTCGGTGAGTGGGGTAACCTGATAAAAAGGGCGCCTTTCAGCTATTTTTTCGAATGCACGATGAATGTAACCTATTGTTTGTTCTGTACTTACAATAAACTCGCCATCCATAAGCATCACATTCTGAAAAACCCCATGTGTAGCTGGATGAGTAGGCCCAACATTGAGCGTGTTATACTCTTTGGGCTCCTCTGCTTTGACGATGTCTTTGTCCCAGTAATCGGTGTTAACTCCTTTTGCCATCTATGGTTTGAATTTCTCTTTTGCTACAATTTTAAACACAATTGACCCCCTTGAGTACCATAAAACAATACAGGGAGGGGCCTGAAATCCTCCAAAACCAAATACTTTTCAGGTATATCAACGCCCAAAAAAGGAATCATCTTTATCCTCACGGGTCTGATCCTCAAGTGGAAAATCCTTTCGTAACGGAAAGTCAACCATCTCATCCACATTCAATATACGGGTTAGATTCGGGTGACCGTCAAAAAGAATTCCGAAGAAATCGTATGTTTCGCGTTCCTGCCAGTTGGCAGAAGGCCAAACGGAAGTTGCCGTTGCTATACGCGGATCAGAAACGGGGGCCGATGTTTTGATCCGAATCCTATGATTATTCAAAAAACTGTGCAAATGATAAACAACACCGAGCTCCTCCGTTGCAGGATAATGCATGCCACACAGGGTAGTCAGAAAATTATATTGTAAATCAAGATCATCCCGAAGCAAAAACAGAGCCTCCTGAATAACCTCCTTATTGACCGTAATGCAAAGCATATCGGCCATAACTTCATGTAATTCAATTGATCTGTCAAATTTATTGATCAATTTTGTGACAACTAACTCGTTTCTCTCTGGAATGATCTGGAACACAAAGATATGTTTTAAAGTACTTAATTTTGACTGAACCGACGGTTTACGTATTGAAACAGAATCAACTCTACTCGATATTATAGGAATCCATTAAATGCTGAT